>CAZKDW010000027.1:0-12620 GCA_964551625.1 uncultured Thermotogae bacterium
GTCTATGTCCCATCTGTCGACTACTTTGTGAGAGGAGGCAGACTGTCCCCGCTTCAAGGACGCGTTGCCAAGCTTCTTCACTTACTCCCGATTCTTACTGTCAAGGATGGCAACCTGGAACCAGCGTCCAAGGTCCTCGGTCAGCGAGCTGCCCGTCAACGTGTCCTCAGCAACGCTTTGAAGTCGGCGTCCCGCTTCCAGGCTCCCATGTTCGTCGTCAGCCATTCGGCTGCTCTTGAACTTGCCGAGTATGCGCGCTCCGCCATCCTCAAACGGTTCCCCCTCTCGCAGGTATGGATCACAGATACAACGCCGGCCATCGGCAGCCATGCAGGACCGGGAGGCATGGCCATTTCCGTCTTAGATGCAGGGTTGATCGAGCAATCGATTCGGAAAGGCCAAACCGCATGATCTCTCTCGGCATTCTCCTCGTTCTCTCTTACCTACTCGGCTCATTCCCCTCTTCGATCGTGTATGGCAAGGTTTTTCGAAAGGTTGATGTTCGCGAGCACGGAAGTTGCAATGCAGGCGGGACGAATGCCTGGCGTGTCCTAGGATGGAAAATCGGATTGCCCGTCATGCTTACAGATGTCGCCAAGGGAGCGCTGGCTTCACTGGTCATTGCCCGAATCCCCTTGGGGACACTTCCGCTTGAATTTAGCACAGTTGCATTGCTCTGTGGCGTGGCCGCTCTCTTAGGGCACGTATTCCCTATTTACACTGGCTTCCGCGGCGGCAAAGGTGTGGCGACGGGAGCCGGCATGTTGTTGGTCAATGCCCCGATTCCCGTGGCTTGTGCCTTGGGCATCTTCGCGCTCACGCTCGTCTTGTTTGGGAAAGTGTCATTGGCATCGATCCTGGCAGCCATGAGTCTGCCTGTGGCCGTCATCTTGATTGAGAAACTCACGACAATCGATTACCCCATCCTCCTGCTGGTCTTAACGATCGCTCTTGCCCTCTTCATTCTCTATACGCATCGCACGAACATTCAAAGGCTAGTGCGGGGAGAAGAGAAGGCATTCCCGAAGCTTCAGATCTGGAAGAGGATCCTAAAGCCACGTCAGTAGACTGCACAATCCTAGAACTGTTCAGCGATTGACCGCCCCCAGCTCGGATGCTACAATCGATCCGCACCACACTAAGGAGTTAGAATGGAAAAGCAAACACCTCGGGATCCGCGTAACCGCAATCTCCGAAATATCGCATTTATAACGATTGCCGTCATCCTAGGGCTCATCCTTCTTCAAACGCAGTTCGGGAACGACACCGCAGGAGACGAGATCAGCTATAGCGACTTCCGGCTACTCGTAACCAGTGGGAACGTCGAAGAGATCACGGTCAAGGATGGTGTAGCAACTGCCCTCCTGCTGAATGGGTCCAAGCAATTCGCACGTCTTCCCGATGATGTCACAGCCTACCAGACGTTGTTTGATGGAAGCGGCGTTCGCATTACCTACGATCCACCGTCGAACAGCGGGATGTTAACGTCCATTCTCCTTTCGATGCTTCCGATCCTGCTGTTGATTGCCGTGTGGATTTACATCATGCGCCGCACGCAGGCAGGAGGAGGTGGTGCTCTTTCGTTCGGGCAGTCAAAGGCCAAGCTGGTACAACCCGATACAACGGAAGTGGGATTCAAAGATGTCGCGGGTATCGATGAGGTCAAGCAAGAAGTTGAGGAAATTGTCGATTACTTGAAGGATTCTCGCCGATTCGCTCGCTTGGGAGCTGAAGTGCCCAAGGGCATACTGCTTGTTGGCGCTCCTGGAACAGGAAAGACGCTTCTCGCCAAAGCCATTGCTGGAGAAGCCAATGTGCCGTTCTATTCCATCAGTGGGTCAGACTTCGTTGAAATGTTTGTTGGCGTTGGCGCGGCCCGCGTCCGCGACATGTTTAATAAGGCCAAGTCAACGTCTCCCTGCATCATCTTTATCGATGAGATTGATGCTGTAGGCCGAAAGCGGGGAACTGGACTTGGCGGGGGCCATGACGAGCGAGAACAGACGCTCAACCAATTGCTCGCCGAGATGGACGGATTCGAGCCCAATAAGGGCATCATTCTGCTTGCTGCCACGAATCGTCCCGATGTCCTCGACGCAGCGCTCCTTCGCCCTGGCCGGTTCGATCGCCAGATCACAGTCCCTTATCCCACACTGCGGGGGCGCGTTGATATCCTGAACGTGCACTTACGCAACAAGATCGTAGCCGATGACGTCGATCCAGAAATCATCGCGCGTAAGATTCGAGGGTACACGGGTGCAGACATTCGCAATCTGTGTAATGAGGCTGCTCTTCTCGCGGCTCGCTCCGACAAGGAGCAGGTCGAGATGAGCGACTTCGAGGAAGCCACAGACCGGCTTTCTCTCGGATTGAAGCGTCCCAGCATGGTCCCCACTGAGAAGGAACGGAAGATGACTGCCTATCACGAGAGCGGCCACGCGCTCGTTGGCCATGTCCTTAGTGGCGATGACTACAACGTCCACAAGATCACGATCCTTCCACGAACGGCCGGGACCATGGGATTCGTCGAACCACTCGAAGTGGAAGAGAGATACACTCATACCGAATCGGAATTTCGCAACCGCATCACATTTGGATTGGCCGGCCGCGCTGCAGAAGAAGTCATCTTCGATGAATTCGGCTCCGGATCTAGCTCAGACCTGCGAAATGCAACTCAAATGGCCACAGAGATGGTTATCAACTTGGGAATGAACAAAGAACTCGGCCCCATCAGCCTCGGACGCGAGCGAGCAGATGTCTTTCTCGGCGAGGAACTCGTACGTCGCAATGAACACTCTGAAGAGCTGGCGCGCTTGGCCGACAATGAAATCCGTGGTCTCCTCAATGAGTCGTACAGCAGAGCCAAGGACTTGCTAACTCAGCACAAAGAAGCGCTTGTCGCGCTCGCCAACGAAGTTCTTGAGAAAGAGGAAATCGCAGGCGCCGAGCTAGCTGCACTCTTGGGTCGCCTCATTCCCAGTCCCTCTGCAGCATGAAGGATGAGACAACGCGTCTCGTTCTCCTTGGATCAACAGGATCCATAGGGACACAGACGTTGGATGTCATCGATCAGCTCAGCGACATCGGACAGACGTTCGATGTCGCTGGCCTGTCTGCTGGCCATGACTCGCCAGCGTTCCGTTCTCAAATCGATCGTATCCGCCCGCATTTTGTTTGTGTCGCCGTTGAAGAGGACGCAGCTGCACTTCAAACAGACTACCCCGATTGCGAGGTCGTATGTGGAAGTGAAGGCCTACTGCAGTTGGCTCAATTGCCCGATATTGATCTCGTCGTGAACGCAGTCGTTGGGTCTGTGGGATTGGCGCCTACTTTGGCCGCTCTCAACGCCAACAAGACTGTAGCACTGGCCAACAAGGAGAGCTTGGCCTCAGGCAGCAGTCTCATCCGCAACGCCTTAGACAACGGCGAGGGCACACTCTTATCTATCGACTCTGAGCATCATGCGTTGTATCGATGCTTGGGCGAGCGCCCCATCGAGGAAGTCGCCCGACTCATCATCACAGCATCCGGGGGGCCGTTCCTTCGAACGGGAGCAGCTGCTCTCGCCCACGTCACGCCAGAGCAGGCATTGCAGCATCCTACATGGTCGATGGGCAAACGTATTACCATCGACTCCGCAACGATGGTGAACAAGGCCTTCGAAGTGATCGGAGCCCATCACTTGTTCGGCGTAGATTTCGAACACATCGACGTACTCATTCACCCTGGGTCTTTAGTTCACTCTCTGGTTGAATTCGTCGATGGTTCGATGTTGGCTGATCTGGGGCCACGCGACATGCGGATTGCTATCCAAGGCATCCTGTGTCATCCCAAGCGCCTGCCTACACAGCTTGATCGCCTACCTATTGAACAGGGGCTTCAGATCGGGTTTGAGCCATTTCCGCATGAACAGTTCCCTGCATTCGGAACTGTCCTACGTGCCGCCCAAGCAGGTGGTAGTGCCATGGCTGCGATGAATGCAGCAGATGAAGTTCTTGTCGCACGGTTCTTGAATCGAGAGATCGCCTTCACGCAGATTGCCATGGGCCTGGAACACACTCTTGCTCAGTGGGACCAAGACCTTAGGCCTGGCGAGACGACGATTGATCTAGTATCGCTGACCCACGTAGATGCCTGGGCACGTGAGCAAGCACAGCACATCGCATTCTGACAGTCTTGGAACAGAATCACCTGCTCTGCCGAATGGCGTTCTACCGCTTCAACGCAGAAACAGCCTTCCACAGAGGAGTCAGCCGTACATACGCAGCGTAATAGACAAGCCCTACCAGTGTCGGAGCCAACACAGGCCAAAGAAGAGACGTCATCCCCGTCCAATACCGGGTAAGAGCTGTCACAACGAATAGCCCCACACTACCCAGGCCGATCCAACCTAACTGCCGAGCGGTCTCCTGCCCCAGTCGTTGTTTCCACAGCAGGATCATTCCCAGAAGTGCTGCGTTACAGATCCCGGCAATTGCTGTGGCTAAAGCAAGTCCCGCCTCTCTCATGGAACCAATCAGGATCAGGTCCAAAGCCACATTGACACCGACAGCAACCATTGATGCCAACAAGGGGAACAGCGGCTTCCCTCGCGCATAGGCGGCACGTGTGAGTACGTAGATCCATCCATACGGGACGAGACCAATCAAGTATAGAGACAATACACGCGCCGTTCGCACCGTGTCAGCAGGCGTGAACGACCCGTGCTCGAACAGCAGTCGAACAAGATCAGGTCCGATCACAAGGAGCCCAACCATTGCCGGGAGCAGCACAAGAGCACTGACGACAATGCCCTCGTTAAGATATTGGAAGAAGCCGGATTTATCTCGCTGCGCCCACGCCTGAGAGAACCGCGGTAGCAGTGCCGTGGCCACACTGACGGCAAGCACGCCCAATGGCAGCTGAAACAATCTCATCCCGTATTGCAGGGAAGAGATGCCCCCGTCACCAAGGTGCGAAGCCAGTTTGTTGTCAACGAGAAGATTCACTTGCGTCACCGCCAGTGTGAGGAAGGCAGGAGCCATCAGCCAGAGCATCCGGCGAATCTGCGGATGGACAGGCAGGATTCGAAAGCGGAAGCGGAAGCCAGTATGTAACAGGGCAGGCACCTGTGAGATGAGCTGCGCAGAGCCACCGATCAGAACCCCCACCCCCACACCGAGGATCGGCGGATCCATACGCGGAGCCAGTACGAGGATCCCAAGAAGCATGCCCACGTTATACCAAACCGGAGCGAATGAGGCGGCAAAGAATCTACGTTGAGCATTGAGGATTCCCATCATCACTGCCGAGATGCCGATGATGGCAATGAACGGGAAGACGATTCGCGTCATCCTCACAGTCAGCGCGAGTTTCTCGGAATCGAATCCGCTCGCCAGGAACGGCACGTATTGCGGAGCCAATAGGATCCCCATTGTGACAATGACAGGGAACAGCAAGATCAGCCACGAGATCACATTGGATGCAAATGCATCGGCAGTATCAGATGCATGCAAGGCCCCTTGCGATGCCCTGAGTTCCGCATAGACGGGGACCAAGGCCGTAGAAAGCGCTCCTTCAGCCAGTAATTGCCTCAAGAAGTGAGGGACAAAGAAGGCGATGAGAAACGCATCGTAGGCGGCGCTTGCTCCGAATTGATTGGCAATCGCCACATCGCGAAACAAGCCAAGCAGACGGGAACTCGCAGTTGCAATAGCCATCAGCAATACGTCGCGAGCCAGCTGCTTCATGGAGCAAGAGGAATCAGGCTCAGTGCCAATCCGATCGAATCTTGGGGACCAAGCTGGAAGCTGCCATCGCCGCGAGTATAGGCAATCGATCCCCGACCGCAGGTGGACAATAAGACAGCATCCTTAATCACAGTGGGCAAGTCATAGAGAATCTCTGCCAAGCTCCTGGCCTGTTCGAGGCCAGAGGCAGTCCTACCACCTTCAAAAGTCAGAAGATAAAGGCCACCATGCCAATCACATGCCAGCACGGAGCCACTGGTCATCTGAGGCATCTCCTCAAACGGATTGCCATCGGGGAAGAGGACGCCGTCGCCCATCACTTCTGGCCCAGCTGAAACTGCATAGGGATACGTCCCGTTAGCATGGACAAATTGGCACATCACCTCAATGGAATCTCCCAATTGAATGCCCTGCAGCCGAGCTTTAGCTTCTCCGCTTGCGACAAGCAGAATGGCCGTCGCATCTTCAGGCACAAATGGACCTTGATAGACAGAAACCACACGATTATCTCGGATCTTGACCACAGCAAATGTCCCCGGGATTCCGCGGGCAATCTCGCCAGCGTATCCTGCCGCATAGACCACAACCTCTCCATACGCAAGCGATCTGTTGACACCGCCAACGTCAATAAACTGCCCCAAATGCTTCACGTTAACAGAACACAGGGATGAGAACGTCGTCCATCGACCAAATAGATCCAGAGCCAACACGTCAGACGGCGTATCAGGCACAAGATAAGGGATTCCATCCATAATTAGACAATCCGTCGTCGCTGCATCTGGCTCCCACGGGCAGTCGAGCGAGATCGTCGCCACAGCTGCGGTCTCTCGCAGGATGGTTTGGAGACTTGCCGTCGACTGATATCCGGATGTCGGAACAGTCGGAAGTAATCGGAATCGGTCCCGCCATGCATCGACATAGACGTAGTTCACAACCTGTTCAGTCGCAGCATCCTGCCATTCGTGAACAGCCATTCCTTCGGCGATATCAATAATCGACTCAACAGCGGCCGTTTCCGTAACAAAGAACGTAAGCGAATAGAACTCATCGTTCTCCCACTGCTCTGTCGCAAGAACGGTCCCGGCCTCGATCGTGATGGATAGTTCTACACCTTGAACAGACTCTACCATGCGCACGGATTGAATATCGGACTCGCCAATACGGATCAACTGAGCGCCCATACCCAACTCGCTGTGTGGCCAAGTGATTGTGAAGGTTTCTGACAACGCTTGCTGCGACACTGAAAGCTCATGTGCGGTGAAACAGCTAAGTTGAATCGTCACCTGACTTGCTGACACATCAACGCTCATGACTTCAGGCCGCTCCGTCCGAAGATAAACATCGCCCCCGACTTGATGGATCTCGCCATGGACACATTCAAGCATCGAATCTAATGAGACGTAGGCAACGCCATCTTGAGAGAGAAAGGTTGCTGGATCAAATGGATATCTGAAGCCAGCTCCGCGCAAAATGGTAAGGCCTTCAGCATGTGAGATCGCTAGGCCAATGCATGAACTGAATTCCTCAAGAGGGACAAGCAAAGAAGAGCCCTGCTGGATCATCGGATGCATCAAAGAAAGCGGCTCCTCGTTAAGATAGAGGAGCCCGCTTTGCGCGAATATTGCAATAGATGTGGCAAGCCAAAGGACAGTGAGAACGCCCCCTACCCTCCGGTTGCGCATTGACTTTATTCCTCCTTCGCACCCTCCTCATTGACCTGAATACGGATCTCCGCAGAGATGTCCTTATACAGCGCAATGGTTACAGAATGGGCGCCAAGCGTTTCAATGGGCGTTTCCAGATGCACTCGAGAGGATTCAATATGTTCCCCCGAAAGTTTTTCAATCTGAGCCACGATGTCTTCTGCACGAACAGAACCATAGAGACGGTCATCGTCATGTGCTTTGCGCTCGAAAGTCAGCACTTGATCCGCTAACTTGTCGCGGACCAGAATAGCTTTCTCTTCTCTCTTAAGCAGCTCTGCCTCGTGCGCAGCGCGCTCTTTGGCATACCGCGCCACATTATGTTCTGTCGGTTCAATGCCCAGCCGTTGTGGAAATAGGTAGTTGCGTGCATACCCATCGGCAACGGTAACGACTTCGCCGACATGACCTAAACGTTCTACTGTTTTGACTAAAAGTACCTTAGCGATCGCGATCACCCCTGTCTTTACTACGCGATATTGTAAAAAAACAGCTTGCCTACGTCAAATCGAGTTCCTGACCGCGATTTGTGCCCATGATATACTGTCATGGATGACACAGCTAACAGGCATGAAGAACCTAGCAGATCGCGTTCTCGTCATGGGAATCCTCAATGTGACGCCAGACTCATTCTATGCTGGATCACGCACAATTGACACCGAGTCCGCGATCAAGGCGGGTCTATCCATGATTGAACATGGAGCTGACATCGTGGATATCGGTGGAGAATCGAGCCGCCCAGGTGCTCCCTCAGTTTCTGTTGAGCAAGAGTTGCATCGCGTGCTACCTGTTATAGAAGGCCTGCATGACAGGACATCGACCCCGCTCTCCATTGACACAACCAAAGCGCACGTTGCCAACGCCGCTCTCCAAGCAGGGGCAACCATCGTCAACGACATTACTGCCATGCGCGGCGACCCCGCCATGGAACGAACGATTGCCGAGGCTGGAGCCGCCGTTGTGCTGATGCACATGCAGGGTACGCCGGCAACAATGCAGGAAGAACCCCATTACGTTGATGTCGTAAGCGAAGTGTTCGATTTC
Source organism: uncultured Thermotogae bacterium (assembly GCA_964551625.1). Lineage (GTDB taxonomy): Bacteria > Bipolaricaulota > Bipolaricaulia > UBA7950 > UBA9294 > SPBW01. The sequence continues at coordinate 8,477 of CAZKDW010000027.1, forward strand.
CTGTTGCAGCGTGCCGAATCCGCCGAGGCTGCGGGCATTGCCCCTGATCACATCATCCTCGATCCAGGCATCGGTTTCGGGAAAAGCCTTGAGCACAATCTTGCCTTGATTCGGGCACTTCCCAAACTTGCTTCGTGCGGGTACCCTGTGTTGGTTGGGCTTTCTCGCAAGTCGTTTCTCGGCTTGCTGCTTGATCAGCCCTCATCAGAACGACTAGAAGGAACCATCGCTGCCAATGCGATCGCGATCTTTGGCGGAGCAAGTATCATTCGAGTCCATGACGTGAAGGAGGGAAGGCGAACTGCTGATGTTGCCGTTCACCTAAGACCATGACATTTGATATTCGAGAGTTCGTTGCAGTACCGGGACACCGACTCCCTGTCGACTTTGTTCTAACGCCACCTGAGGAGCTGTTCGCTGGCGGAGATTGGACAGTCAACGAAATTCATGTGACAGGAGAAGCATTTGCCCAACTCTCCACGCTCTACATGGAAGTCGATCTTCACGCCGCAATCACGCAGCTTTGCCGCCGATGCCTCGCGCCCGTCGATGTCGTTGACGTGGTCTCTGAACCATTCGAGTTGCAAATCTTACCTGGATCTGATCAAGTCGATGTATTGCCAGTAGTCCTCCAACTCATCCAGACAGTGCATGATCCGCACATCGTTTGTAGTCGGTCGTGCCGAGGCCTCTGTCCGACATGCGGTGCGAACCTCAATGAGGACCCTGATCATGTTTGTCAGAAACCAACGTCCGGCCGTAAGACATTAAGAGACTATTTGTCATGAGCGAAGGCATTGTCGCCATTGGCTTTGACCCAGGACTCGCGATTACAGGATATGGCGTTGTTCAATCCGTAGCAGGCAAGTGGGAAGCGCTTGCCGGCGGCGTCATCCGCACCAAAAAGGATACGCCCAGAGCGGATCGCCTGCGGATTCTGCACGACGAAGCGCAATCGCTTATTGAGACCTATCACCCAATCGGGATGGCCATTGAGGAAGTCTTCTTCGCAACCAATGTACAGTCAGCCATGAAGACGGCAGAAGCTCGCGGTGCCCTTCTAATGGCGGCAACCGGCGTCCCGATACGCGGGTACACACCGCTGCAACTGAAGAAGCGGATTGCAGGATACGGCAAAGCAACCAAGGCACAGGTACAAGCGATGGTTCAACGCCTGCTATGCTTGGCGGAGCTGCCCAAGCCGGACGACATGGCCGACGGATTGGCACTTGCGCTGTGTTACCTCTTGGAAGAGGCGGGGGTGAATCCAAGACACAATGACTACGTATGAACATATCTTCAAGCTGCCATCAGCTCCGGATCCCACTCGGCTACTCATTATTGACGGACACTCTTGGGCCTATCGGTCGTACTACGGCATACCCGATCTGACATCGGAATCGGGCCAGCCCGTTGGTGCAATCTTTGGATTCTGGCGTGCTCTCCTTCAGACGATGCGATCATTCCCTTCGAGCCATGTTGCCGTCACCTTTGATGCCTCGGGGCCAACCTTCCGCCACGCTATGTACGCTGACTACAAGGCCAACCGGAGTCCAATGCCTGAAGAGCTTCGATCTCAACTTCCCCTGATCAAGAAACTGCTCGATGAACTCGGATTCCCTGTGTTTTGTATCTCGGGAGTCGAGGCAGATGACGTCATGGCTTCTCTGGCGACCCAGGCTTCTCTGGCGGGATTCAAGAGCCTCATCTCTTCTTCGGATAAGGACCTGGCTCAGCTCGTCGACGGGAGTATCTCGCTATTGAGACCATCGGCCAGAGGAGGGAATTCCTCCCCAGCGGTCCTCGATGCCTATGGCGTGGAGGCCAAGTACGGCGTTCCGCCCAAACAGATTGTCGACCTGCTATCGTTGATCGGTGACAGTTCAGACAACGTACCCGGCGTCCCATCTGTCGGCGAAAAGACAGCCAAAAAACTGCTCCAGCAATTCGAAACACTGGAGGAAGTGCTTGCGTCCGCTGAGAAGGTGGGGAATAAGCGTGTGGCAGCCAATCTGGTGACACATGCTGATAAGGCCAGACTCGCACAAGACTTGATCCGCCTCAAGACAGACATCGAAATGGGCGATATCGCGTCGGCTTGCCACTTGAAGGGGATCAACATGGACGCCCTCGTCTCTTCGCTAACAGAATTCGGCTTCTCCAGCGTGCTAGACGAGATCGGCATGACTGCCTCTTCGCCGCCGAAAGTATCAGATACTCCGCTTGTTGAAACCGATTATTCAGCCATTCTGACAACACAGCAGCTGGATACCCTCGTCTCTGAGCTAAGACAAGCCGATATTGTGTCAGTCGACCTGGAAACAACGAGCGTAGATCCGCACCAAGCCGAGATCGTCGGCATTGCCATCTCGCTTCAGCCGCTTGTCGGCTACTACATCCCCATCGCCCATAACACACTCGATGCACCGAAACAGCTGAGCTTATCGCAGGTCCTAGAGACGCTGCGTCCATTCCTCGAGAGCGAACGTCCTCAGCTGATCGGCCAGAACATCAAGTACGATCTGATCATCCTCAAACGATATGGACTGGCCCCCTCAGGCATTGGCTTTGACGCGATGATTGCCTCGCATCTCACACAACCCGAGGAGCGAAGACACAATCTAGAAAGTATTGCTAACAACGTGTTGGGATATTCCGTCCTCAGCTATGCCGATGTCGCAGGCAAGGACGGATCGTTTGCAGCTGTTCCTGTAGAAAAAGCAACGATCTACGCAGCTGAAGATGCAGAGATCGTTCAGCGACTGCGTGGGCCGCTGCTAGAGAAACTGGAAGCCAACAATCTTCTACCCTTGTTTGAGTCCGTAGAGATCCCTCTAATTCCCGTGTTGGCAACCATGGAGGCCAATGGAATCACATTAGATTCCGAGGCCTTGGGTGCGCAGGGTGACAAGATTCGCAAGGACCTCGAACTGATTGAATCCGACTTGTTCGAGATCGCGGGAGAGTCCTTCAATCCCAATTCCCCGAAACAAGTCGCTGAGATCCTTTTCTTCCGCCTTGGATTACCCATTCTGGCGAAGACCAAGACAGGACCGTCTACATCTGCTCAAGTACTCACCCGGCTTGCCGAGCTTCATCCACTTCCCGGCAAGTTGATCGCGCACAGAGAACTCAAGAAACTACTCACAACCTACATCGACCAGCTCCCAAAAGCCGTCAATCCGCTTACAGGGCGCATCCATTCTTCATTCCATCAAGCCTCGACAGCCACTGGGCGGTTATCCTCTTCTGATCCCAATCTTCAAAACATTCCGACGCGGACGGACATCGGAGGAAGGATTCGCAGTGCCTTCATCGCAGACCCAGGACACCGATTTGTAGCTGCCGACTATTCCCAAATCGAGCTAAGATTGTTGGCCCACTTCTCTCAAGACGAGAGCCTCCTTGAGGGCTTCCACTCAGGCATTGACCTCCATCGTCTGACAGCGAGCCACGTATTCGGATTACCAGAAAATGAAGTAACCGATCAGCTTCGTGATGCTGCCAAACGCATTAATTTCGGCATTCTTTATGGGATCAGTCCGTTTGGCTTGGGGCGAGAACTACGCATTCCGCAATCCGAAGCCAAGGGCTATATCGACCGATTCTTCGCAGCCTATCCGAAGGCAAAGGAAACGCTCGATCAGCTCGTTGAGACAGCAACGCAAAAGGGATACGCCGAAACGTTGATGGGGCGACGCAGGCCCCTCCCGAATCTGACATCACGAAATATGCAGCAGCGCAATTTCGATCGCCGCAATGCTGTGAACACGCCAATCCAAGGGAGCGCCGCCGATCTCATCAAGCTGGCCATGATCCACATCGACGCCACAATTCGAGCAGAAGATCTTCCGCTGAAGATGATCCTGCAGATTCACGACGAACTGGTATTTGAGGTTCCAGAGGCCCATCTCGAATCGTCGATTGCCTTAATCCGTGACGGGATGGAGAATGCCTATCCTCTCAGCCTGCCGCTGACAACCAAAGTAAGTACAGGATCGAATTGGGGAGAGTTGTAGGCGGTCTGCCGATATTCATCTCGTTTCGAATTGCCGGAGATCGTAGTACACTCAGATGAAACTTCTTCAGAGGATTCGTGTATTTCAGAGACGTTCCTCAAAGGAGAGTCCCATGGGAAGACGAG
>CAZKDW010000028.1:0-4847 GCA_964551625.1 uncultured Thermotogae bacterium
TACTCAGAGCGAGTGCGTATTCCTAGCTCGGCAAGCTGCTCGTCTGAGACAGGCATGGGCGCTTCTGTCAGAGGACAAACGCCCGCTGACGTCTTGGGGAAAGCGAGCACGTCGCGCAAGGAGTTCATCCCCGCCAACAGCATCACCAACCGATCGATGCCGAGTGCGAATCCCCCATGCGGTGGTGCGCCATACTCAAGTGCCTGCAAGAAGAAGCCGAAGCGAAGCTCAGCCTCTTCCTCTGAGATGCCGAGGAGCCTAAAGATTCGCTCTTGCATTGCGCGCTGATGGATACGAATGCTGCCGCTTCCCAGCTCGGTTCCGTTAAGCACCAAATCATAGGCATTCGAAGACACGGTCAATGGCTCAGTAACCATTCGGTCCATATCCTCGGCCAAGGGAGACGTAAACGGGTGGTGGGAACTGGTGAGGTTGCCCTCTTCATTGAGCTCGAAGAGCGGGAAATCGGTAACCCACAGGAAGTTCCACTCATCGCGGGCTAATGCTTCACGCGTGGCGACAGCCAGCCTAAGTGCCCCCAGGGGACTCTCGATTCCCTGTCCTGCCAAGATAAGGATCAAGTCTCCCTGTTCAGCCGCGAACGCTGAGATGATGTCTGCAAGCTTCTGTTCATCAAAGAACTTGGCAATCGGTGACGCGATTTCCTCATTAACCTTGATCCAAGCCATGCCTTTGGCACCTGCAGCAACGGCGACGGCCTGCATCTCGTCCAAGATTTTTCGCGAGTACGTTGCGCAATCTTTGGCTAGAATGCCAGCTACCTTGCCTCCAGCGGCGACGGCTTCGGAGAACACCTTAAAGTCGCAGCCTGCAACGATAGAGGAAATGTCCTGGATTTCCATACCGAACCGAAGATCCGGTTTATCACTTCCGTACCTTGCTAATGCTTCCGCATGGGTGAGTCGCGGGAACGGAACGGGCAACTCGATATCCATTGTATCCTTGAAGACGTTGACCAAGGCTCCTTCCAGTGTAGCAAGGATCTCGTCCTTCCCATTCGGGAAGGATATTTCTAGGTCGAGTTGTGTGAACTCGGGCTGCCTGTCAGCGCGCAGTTCTTCGTCTCTGAAGCACTTGGCCAACTGGAAGTAGCGATCAATGCCGCCCACCATGAATAGTTGTTTAAACAACTGAGGCGATTGAGGCAGCGCATAGAACGATTCCGGATGCATTCGACTGGGCACGAGGAAGTCGCGCGCGCCTTCAGGCGTTGACTTGGTCAAGTAAGGTGTCTCGATTTCCCAAAATCCCTCGTCTGAGAAAGAATCGCGAAAGCTCTTGGTGACACGATGCCGCAACTCAAGACTGCGTTGAACGGTCTTGCGACGCAAGTCGATGTACCGATAGCGCAGGCGTGTCTCCTCGGTCGTGTCCGACCCATCGCCCTCCACCAAGAATGGCGGAGTCTTGGAGCGATTAAGGATCTCCAGGGCGGTAACTTTGAGCTCAATTTCGCCTGTGTCCATGTCAGGGTTCACATTGTCTGCACTGCGTGCGGCAACGAGTCCGGTAACTTGCACGACGTCTTCTCGATTGAGGGTGTGGGCCTCTTCCAGGCCCTTCGAATCACCGTCGAACAGTAATTGGACAAGTCCAGATCGATCACGCAGATCGACAAACGTGATCGCGCCGAAATCTCGGCGACGGTTAACCCATCCAGCAAGGGTTACGGTTTGTCCTAGATCTGCCGATGACAGATGTGCGCAATAGTTCGTTCGCATGGTGACTCTCCTTCGTAGATCTTTGATGTCAGCTGATTATAGATGGTCTCTTGGTTGGTGCAATCGGGGAACAACTTGGTATTTCCCAATCAACGCAATGCCATGTCAGTGCCAGTATTAGTGCCTGTGTAGCTATGGTGCGCGATTGCGAGCTGCGCGCACAACCCCCATAAAGACGGCAACGGACAAGAGAGCCGCTGATGACAACGCTAATCCAAGACCGAAGGGCATCGAGAAGCGAACATACAGGAAGGCCGATAAAAACAGCCCCATCACAAACGGAGGGATCAGCGAGGAGACAAGAATCCGGATGATGAATTGGCGCTTCGCTTCTTCCTCGACTTGTGCATGCTCCAAATGCCAAAATCGATGTCCGGCATTCCAAGCATAGACAGACAGCATCAGCGAGATAGCAGGAAACAGAGGATGGATCCCCAGGAACAAGGCGAAACTTGCAACGATACTCATGGCCCCAAGAGACATGTCAGCCCACTTGGTGTGAGGCCAATCACGCAAGACAAAGAGCACGGATCCAGCGACGACGATGACGGCCAAGACATAGTAATAGGAGCCAGCGAATAGAGCAGGCGGGATAAGAACGAGGGCCGCTACTGTTAACAGGATGTGCGTGATCCACTTCATACATGCCTCCTGTAGCATGAAACACCCAAGTCGCGTTCAATGGCGCGCGCGAGTGGCTCAGCGACATCCCAATTGACAATGCGAGTGCCTGTTCGTGTCAAACTGTCCAAGAAGAGCGAGCGGCGAAGATGCGAAATGCGAGTTGCCAAGCGGGCTGAGTCGCTTTCTCCGATCTGTTCCTTTTCCCACGTTGTCGCATGCGGGCAGACGAGAATGATTGAGTAGCCCTGATCGATCAACAGTGCTATGACCTCGACATCATCTTCGTCTGTCAGCGGACTGATAAAGATCAGCTGAGATTGGGCAGGGAATAGGCGGGTCGGGACTGCACGCAGATCCTCAAACACTTGCTTGTCAGCAGCATACGAAGATGCCAATGCATCGAAGATCTTCCGTTCCTGAAGCTTGCCCACACCCGGGAATATCCAGTGAACGAGATCTCCATAAACCAGTAGTCCAACGATATTTCCGACCTGCAAGAAATGACTCGCCAAACTGCCTGCTGCGCGAATGGAATAGTCGAACGTTGTTTCGTCGCCGAGCTGGCAATGTGCTTGGAGCCGAGCATCGACGATGACATTGACATCCGCCAAGCGCTCGAGTTCATATTCATTGACGATTAGCGTGTCTTGTCGCGCGTAGGCTCGCCAATTTACGCGGCGAATGTCATCCCCCGGCACATAGGAGCGGCAGCCAAAGAAATCGAGGCCTTGCCCACCCAGATTCGCCTTTACAGGCCCTGCAAAGGCACGTGTACGGCGGGGGTGGATGGTGATGGCGCCTACAGGCTCTGTCTTGGGATGGGCAATGATTGTTGATTCATGCCGGATGGACTCCATCCGGCTGGCTAGCCCCCAACGAGACCACGCGGTAACGAGCGATTGAGAGAAAGTGTGGTTGCCGCGTGGCAGCTTGACGTGATACGAGAATTGAACGGATTGTCCCTGGGCAAAGGATCCTAAGAACTGGTTCTCTCCATCCAGCAAGGTCGCTCTCTTGGGGAGGCGGTCAATGACTGAGATGAAGTGGCGTCCCGTCGTACCGAAGGTCGAGGACACCTCAACTGTAATTTCGACCTCTTCTCCTTCGATCATTCGATGGCGACTCAGCGTCCGTTTGATCTCCAATACAGGCAGGGCGAGTCGCATGGCGGCGATGGCGCTCAGACACGTGAACAGGATTGGCGGAACCGCCAATACCAAGAACGTGCCGTTCCTGAGCAGCATTCCAGTGATGAGAATGCCAAGTCCGATCCCCATGGGTAGAAACAACCGTCTTTGCATCGTTAGGTTACTTTCGGAACCGGAGTCAGAGAAACGATGCTCTGCACGATGTCCAATTCAGTAACTCGTTTGGACCACAGTTCAGGACTCAGAATCAGGCGATGAGCAAGCGCAGCCACAGCGAAGTTCTTCACATCATCGGGAATGACGAAGTCGCGACCTTCCATTGCAGCATTGGCACGCGCCAGCTTGACGAGCGCGAGTGATCCGCGAGGGCTGGCTCCGACATGGATGTTCTGATGCTTTCGTGTGCTGGCGACGATGGCGACGATATATTTCTCGATATCTGGATGCACCATCACCTTCTCAGCGGCCGCACGCATGGCAAGCAGCTCCTCAGAAGAGGAGAGCATGTCTAGGGTAATGTCATCCTGTTGGCGATCGAGTCGGCGTTGCAAGATCTCGATCTCTTGCGTTTCAGTGGGATAGCCGACAGATAAGCGGATCATAAATCGGTCGAGCTGCGCTTCTGGAAGCGGGAACGTCCCCTCATACTCAATCGGGTTCTGCGTAGCAATAACGACAAATGGCTGAGGCAGTGTGAGTGTTTCCCCGGAAATGGAGACCTGACCTTCTTGCATGGCCTCCAGCAAGGCTGATTGCGTCTTGGGTGTAGCGCGGTTGATCTCATCTGCCAGAATGACATTGGCAAAGATGGGTCCGCGTGACAACACGAATTCGCCCCGATCACGATTGAAGATGTGCGACCCGGTGATATCTGTCGGAAGAAGGTCGGGTGTGAACTGAATGCGCTTGAAGCCGATGCCCAATACTTGCGCGAAGCAGCGAGCAATCAGAGTCTTCGCCAATCCAGGGTAGTCTTCGAATAAGATGTGGCCGCCTGCGAGAATGCCTACCATCACGCGTTTCAGAACATCCTCTTTGCCAACAATAGCCTTCGATACTTCAGCAATGAGTGCTTCGGATCGAGTGACGACTTGTTTCAGTTCCATTTACACCTCCTGATACATCTGCTCAATGTGAGCCAATGCGTGATCCACTTCGGCGTGGAATTCTTCTTTGGCATGTTTGCCCGCTCTGTGCTTGTCCAAGGACAAGAAATCGCGCACAGAGACATTGTTTGTCCAATCTGGCGTATCCAGAGACGCCTTCGCTTCTTCGACAGAAATGCCTTTGTGATAGGCAATCGTGTGTGCAGCTAGGTCTCGCATCTCCAGAA
>CAZKDW010000028.1:4947-7748 GCA_964551625.1 uncultured Thermotogae bacterium
GTACTGGCGACGATGATGCGGTTTCTAGGACTCATCGGTCTCGTGTGCCTCCTGAATGGCTTCCAAACATGTCAATGCACGTGCTGCGAATTTAGTATCCACGCGATCTGCATAGCGCACGATCTCGAAAATGGAGGTCAGTTGACTAATCGAGTCTCCCGACATCCCAAGGCTGCGCAGTCGGACTTCGAATTCTCTCGGCGTCAGGAAGGTTGCATCGAGTTTGCCTTTGATACTGAGGATGCGAAGCATCTCTTGGTAGCAGAACAGAACGACAGTACGTGGGTCCTCTCCTGCGCGAAGGCGATGTGCTGCATCGGTGATGCTGTCCAGAATGTCTCCGTATCCATCGTTCTCGGCAGCTGGTCGCGACTTGAGCCACTTGTGAAGTGCGAAAGCTCCTACAACAACCACAACACTAGACAATGCGATGGCCAGCAGAATGGCTATCGCGTTGGACGGCTCGACCTCACGATCTTCTGTCGGAAGGCTGAGACCCTGTTCTATGGGGCCATCCCACATCATCTCGATGGGGGATTCAGGGGTAGGGCCGGCATCTCGCTGGTCCCAATCAAGCAGCTCAGAGATTAGGAGGATGCTTCCAAGCGCGACGAAGAGAAAGATGTACATGCGCCGGAAGGATCGATTGGCGATGAACTGATAAACAAAAACGATACCAGCGAGCACAAATAGCACTCGCAGCAAGATTGTGAACAGGTACCACCCTGGCGAGTCAGGTGGCATCCCACCAGTTGCAGCAGGCATAGAGAAATCGATGGGACGGCCTACTTTGAATTCGATCTCGTGGATATTGCCGATCAAAGGGAGGATCAACGCAACGATCAGAACGGAGACCACAACAAGCGCAATCTGAAAGGAGCGTGATCTTAGATTCGACATATCTTTGGCCTCGAGATTACCCAATAAGCGTGAAGTTGTTGTGAAGAGATCGCCCTCGAAATGATTGACAAACGATGCAGAAAGTCATGCTCAATTTGCGCTAACCCTTTCACGTTGAATCCAATTTCCAAATCGTCTAACCATCACTCGCAGATCTACGATGACGCCTCCTGCAGTAGATTCATTACCAGCAGGCGCAGATGATACACCATCAGTGCCGAGGTTCTAAGGTGATGCATGTCTCGAGTAAGGAATGCAGTTGAGTGATTGGTTACTCAATCCCCTTGAACAGGCGGCGACCGAAGTTGCGCTCCCAATCGGTGAAGTCACCTGGCTCAGAATCGTTCTGGATGTGCATCTTCACCGTGTTGAGCTTGGCAGAGATGTTGTCGAAGTGATAGATGGCGATGGCTTCTGGCGTCTTCGGAACCATGGCTGCCGCATACTCCAACTCACCGTGATGAGAGATCAAGATATGCTCCAACAACTTGGGTAGTCGCTCATCGGACCAGGTCATTGTGCTGGCTTCATCCCGAACCATATCTCGTCCCAACAACAGATGCCCAATGAGTTGGCCATCAAAACCGTAACTAGCAGCAATGGGATTCTCTAGCTCGATAATCTTGCCAATGTCGTGAAGTATGGCTCCGGAAGTGGCTAGCCCATGATGAAGCCCCAGGCCGGGATTGCGAAGGGCAAAATCGGATACACCCTGGGCAACCTCCAGTGTATGTTCGATCAGGCCACCCAGATAGGCATGATGGTTGGAAACGGCAGCCGGATGCTCGATGAACTGATCTTTGTTCTTCTCCAACAAGCTGAGAGTCAACTGGCGCAGGTTCTCTGGCTCGATAGTCCCCACGAGCTCCATTAGCTCGCTCCACATCTCATCCTTGTCACGGTTTGACGTAGATACCAGCAACGATGGATCGAATCCGGGTAGTTGTCCGGCTTCCTGCTCTGACAGGCGATGGATGGCTTCCACAATAATTTGAAGCTTGTTGCGATACGTCTCGACACGACCTTTAACGGTGACGAATTCGCCCTCATTGAACTGCGATGAGAAGCGATTGGCGGCTTCGGCCCAAGCACGCGCTGCGATGATGCCTGTACGATCAGACAGCGTGAGCTCCAAATAGGGGTCGCCTGCTCGTGTGGATCGCTGGGTCTTCTGTTTCACCAAGAAGCATTGATCGACACCTTGTCCATCTCTCATATCGGAGACGGGCACATGCCGGAGGGAATAGGGGAGCTGTTCGCCGCGCATTCGTTGGGACAATTTCTCAGAAGCCATGCTATCCTTTCCACGAGGGGAGTGCTCCCAGTGTAGTGAGCGAGCGGGTGAAGTCAACTCTTTGTCGATGACGAGCTTCCCTACTAAGCTGATACACAGCTTAGGAGATCAGCAGCGAGTGATTTGTTGAGTGCCATCGAAAGGCCATGTTGGCAGAGCGGGATGGCGTTCAATTCTATTCGATGGCTGCGAAACAGGCGGAGGACCCTGGAGCGATCACGCTATTTGAGAAACTGGCTGGTGAGGAGAAGCGCCACTTCGGTGCGCTTCAAACACAATATCAATCTGTGCTGAATACAGGCACGTGGGATTCCAATACGGCATGGGAGACGCCTTGGTCTCCTGATAAGGCAGGACGGATCTTCTCAGACGATTTTCAGCAGCGCATTCAAGGCAGACATTTAGAAATGGCAGCCCTCTCCATTGGCATCCTCTTGGAGAAACAATCGTTCGAATTCTATTCCCAGCAGGCTAAAATCACACCAGACGCTGGTGTGAAGGAGTTCTTCCGCGAACTGGCACTGTGGGAAGACGGACACTACCAGATGCTGTTTGAGAGGACGAAGCACTCAAAGAGGACTACTGGAGTGCGAATCGATTTGCTCCG
>CAZKDW010000028.1:7848-12436 GCA_964551625.1 uncultured Thermotogae bacterium
TCGCAGGCAGCTGGCGGTGGAGCTGGGACCAGCGGATGTGTCATCAACGGGAAGTTGTCTTGGTCTCCATCGATTGAGATGGTGAAGGGAGCATCCCAAATGCCGTTCTCATCGGCGTCAATGTAAGAGAAGCCATCCCAGTAATTGCCTTCTGTGCCATCGTCCCAGAAATTTTGGTCGTCTGTGTAGGCATGTCGTGCGTTGTTGACGAATGCGTTGCCGACAATGAGATTGGCCTCTGATTGAAGGTTGAGATAGACGCCCGTGTAGCCATCGGCGATGTAGTTATCGAGGAGCTCATTCTCATTGGATGCATCCAGCCAAATGGCGGCTTCGTTGTCTTCGAATGTGTTGGCCAGAATCTGATTTTGCGAAGAGAAGTAGAAGCGAATGCCATCGGTGTTATTCGCAAGGACGCAGCCTTTGATGCGGTTGAGCGACGAGTAATTGAATGTGATACCTACCCAGTTTCCATCAATGATGCAATCTTCGATCTTTGCGTTCTTCACATAGGAAAGGTAGATGGCCGACTTCGCGGCGCCGCTAATTTCCACGTTGCGAATAATGAATGCGCGGGTAGTTCGGTGAATCTTGATTCCATAATCATCGTACCCTGCATCGATGATCCAGTTTTCGATGACATAAGGATCATTGAGGGTGCCACTGCCCGAGCACACGCCGTTTTCAACGGTGAATTCGTAATCATTGGAAATAACGATGGAATCGTGGAGGACTCCATCTCCCGCGATTGCGACTGCGCTACTAAGGACAAGCAAAAACGCGGTGCACACAATCAGCCCTGCACCCTGTTTCATAAGGTATCACTCCTTTGGAGAAAATCTCAACGTGTCTCATGATACCAGCTTGCCACCCTCTTGTGAAGGCGACAGTTCAGTGGGAATGGGACATCTGGCCGAGTTATTTCCGTGTAATCCGTCTGTTCTGAATGCGGCGCCAGAGTTCGACGGGGACATGCCGTTGGCGGAACGGGAATACCAAGAATAGCCCGGCAACGAAGCCTCCGATGTGAGCGAAGAAGGCAACTCCGCCTGAGTTGGAAACCGAGTTCACCCCCGCAATCAGTTGCAGGATGAACCAGAATCCTAGCAAGAACACAGCAGGGATAGCGACCAAGCGCATGAAGAAGAACAGGGGAATTAGCGTGAGTACGCGCGATCGCGGGTACAGCATGAAATAGGCTGCCAAAACGCCAGCGATGGCGCCCGATGCTCCGATCATCGGAATGGAGCTTCCCGGGCCGACGGCAATCTGGGCGAAGGCAGCAGTGACTCCGCACAAAAGATAGAAGCCAAGGAAGCGAAGCGAGCCCATGGCATCTTCGACATTGTCTCCAAAGATCCACAAATAGAGCATGTTCCCCAGCAAGTGCATGATACTCCCGTGCAAGAACATGGACGTGAGCAGCGTGAGTAGTAGCGGAAGAACGATGGTTGGCGGCAAGTCGTGTCTGCCAAGTAGTTCGGCAGGGATGAGCGCATACTGCGTCTGGAACCATTCGTTACGTCCGATCATATATACGTTGGGCTCCGAACGAAGCACGCGCTGCCCCGCTGCGACTGCGTAATTGGGATTGAAGATAGGTGGTTCTTCGAGTTGAGATGCTGCCCATTCGGCTCGCTCCTGTGTCCAATCCTCGCGGTATGGTGCTTGCAAAGCTAGGTATCCCTGGAATAGGAAAACGAGAAGGTTGAGAACGATCAGAGTTACAGTGACGAGCGGGAATCGACGGCTTGGAAGCATATCGCGAAGCGGGATCATGGCTGCAGTGTATCCCGCCAGTCTTCTTTCGAGCAACCAGGGAAGAGGCAGGCCCATCTAATGATTGCAGAAGGCGGACAACAGGCTAAACTAGTCATTGTTCTTGGTGCTCTGAAGGAGGCCGAATGGAACTACTAAAGCGATTGAGTGAGGCCGCAGGCATTCCCGGATATGAAGCGCCTGTGCGTGCTCTTGTTGCTGAGGCATTGACAGGACATGTTGACTCGATGGAAGTTGATGTGATGGGAAACCTCATTGCCCACAAGAAGGGCGACGGTCCCGTCGTGCTCATTGCCGGACACATGGACGAAATCGGCTTTCTTGTCAAGTTTATCGATGAGAAGACAGGGTTCCTTCGCATCGAGCCCTTGGGCGGATTTGACCCAGTCACCTTGGTTGCGCAGCGAGTCATCGTTCATACGGATTCCGGTGACTTCATCGGCTGTATAGGACGTAAAGCGACGCACATCCTTACAGCCGACGAGCGCAAGAAGCCGCTAGAGATCAAGGACCTTTCCATCGACTTGGGGCTTCCCGCTGAGACGGTTCATAAGAACGTTTCCATTGGTGATACCGTCACGCTGCGCCAGGATTGCATCGAGTACGGGGATGTGGTTTCAGGCAAGGCACTGGACGACCGCTTGGGCATCTATGTTGGGATCGAGGCTGTGAAGCGAGCCAAGAATCCAACCTGCGACATCTACTTTGTAGCCACAACGCAAGAGGAAGTGGGCCTGCGCGGTGCTCGTGTCGCTGGCCAGGCATTGAATCCCGATATCGGTATCGCTTTAGACCTTACTATTGCTGCGGATACTCCAGGTGTCCCTGCTCATCAGCAGATCACTCGCCTAGGCAAGGGCGTTGCCATCAAGATCAAAGACTCAGCCTCCATTTCTCACCCCGGTCTGGTTAAGGCGATGAAGAAGCTGGCTCAGGAAAACGACATCCCCTATCAAATGGAGATTCTTCCTCGTGGGGGAACAGACGCCGGTGCATTGCAGATGGCTCATGATGGAACAGCAGTTATTACCTTGTCTATCCCTGGCCGCTACGTGCACTCGGTCATTGAAACAACACACAAAGTGGATATTGAGGCCACAATCAATCTGCTGACTGCTTTCCTAGAGAAGGCGGGACAGATCGATCTTGCAGAATGATGAAACGAACACTATTTGTTGATTTCGACGTTGTAGCAACGATGGATGCCGCCGGACGAGAGATTTCTGGCGGCTTTGTCTTGGTTGAGGGCAATCGGATTGCTGCCGTAGGCGACGATGCCACAGGCATCAAAGCCGATGAAGTGGTGCACGGTGATGGCAAGCTGCTGTTGCCTGGCTTCGTGAACACACACCACCATTTGTATCAGGCTTTGTTCCGCAATGTTCCTGGAGCGTCAGACGCTAAACTGTTTGACTGGCTGGTCTTCCTCTACGAGATGTGGAAAGGCATTGACGAACATGCCATGCGCGTATCTTCTACGATTGCCTGTTCTGAGTTGCTTCTGTCGGGTGCGACGACGTCGACTGACCATTGCTATCTCTATCCCAAGAACGGCGGTAACATTCTGGCTGCAGATATTGAGGGGGCGCAGGTTGCGGGTATCCGCTTCCACCCCACTCGCGGTTCGATGTCCCTGTCCAAGAAGGATGGCGGATTGCCTCCTGATTCCGTCGTGCAGACCGAGAGTGAAATCCTAGCAGACTGTCAACACATGATCGAAACCTACCATGATCCTGAGCCGATGGCCATGCTACGGATTGCACTTGCACCTTGTTCTCCGTTCTCCGTGACACTCGACTTGATGCGGGAATCTGTGAAGATGGCTGAAGAGTATGGTGTCTTGCTGCACACGCATCTGGCGGAAACCCATGACGAGGAAGTCTTCTGCAAGCAGCAGTTTGGCTTCCGTCCTGTCGATCTGATGGAAGAGTTGGGGTGGCTTCGCAAGGACGTCTGGTTTGCGCATCTTGTTGTGCTATCTGACGAGGATATCGTGAAATTGGCTGCCGCCAAGGTGGGTATGGCACATTGTCCTAGCTCCAATATGACCCTGGGCTCGGGCATCGCTCGCGTGACAGAGATGAAGGAGACGGATATCCGAATTGGCATCGCAGTGGATGGATCGGCTTCCAACGATACCTCCAACATGATTCGCGAAGTGCGAAATGCGATGCTACTGCAACGCGTTCGCTATGGAGCAGACGCATTGACGGCTCGAGAAGCCCTGTCCATGGCAACAATGGGCGGTGCGCACGTGTTGGGGCGTCAGGATGAAGTTGGGTCCATCGAGGTGGGCAAGGCTGCTGACCTCATTGCCTTCAATCTGAATGATATCGCCTTCGCCGGAGCGCATGCTGATCCTGTGGCAGCTGTCGTTCACTGTGCGGCAGATCGCGTCGACTTCTCCATGGTGAACGGAACATGGCGTGTACGAGACGGCCGATTGGTGGACGAGTCGATTTACGACCTCATTCCTGAACACAACAGGATCTCCAAACGCCTCACGGGAGCAATGTGAAGATTGCTGTTGAGATTGCCTTTTCGTTCAAGCACGAGTTGGACGATGGCTATCGCAGCTTAGAATTGGCGAGCCATGCAACGGTTCTAGATGCCTTTGTAGCGCTTGGGTCCAGCTATGACGTGTTTCGTGAACGCGTGTTTGCCTCTGCTGGAGGAGAAATACGCCGCAACATGAACGCACTGATCAATGGTGGGAACGTGCAATTGCGAGAAGGCTTTGATACGAAGTTGGTCGAAGGCGATCGGTTGACCGTTCTGCCGCCGGTTGGCGGCGGCTAACGAAACATAG
>CAZKDW010000029.1:0-6108 GCA_964551625.1 uncultured Thermotogae bacterium
ATGAAACAGATATTGCGGGCATAGCTCAGTGGTAGAGCATCAGCTTCCCAAGCTGGGGGTCGCGGGTTCGAATCCCGCTGCCCGCTTTTGATTGCGTTAAACGTGTTTTGCGCTGGCAGTAGCGAGGGAGAAGGAGCGACATGCAGGAAACGACCCAACCTAGCGGTGCCTTATCGCTTGATGCGCTTCAACCGCGCGTCCTTTCTTGTACGTCCTGTCCTCTCGCTCAGACTCGAAACCACGTTGTCTTCGGAGAGGGGAATGCATCTGCGGACTTGCTGTTCATTGGAGAAGGTCCGGGCGAAGTAGAAGACCAAACGGGGCGTCCATTCGTTGGGCCAGCAGGACAGAAATTTGATGAGGTGTTGAATGCAGTCAATATTAACCGCGAAGACGTTTACATAAGCAATGTAGTGAAATGTCGGCCTCCGGGTAATCGCGTTCCTTCGCGAACAGAGATGGAGATTTGCTTCCCCTATCTCGAATCGCAGATCGCGTTCATTAAGCCAGCTTTGATCGTTACACTAGGGAACACATCGACGCAATGGCTGATGCCTGACATTCCCGGAATTACGAAGTCACACGGCAATTTCTTCTCTTGGCGAGGGGGTATCTTACTTTTCCCAATGTTCCATCCGAGCTATCTATTGCGAAATCCCTCACGAGAGAAGGGGAGTCCCAAATACCTAACCTGGTTGGATATCCAGAAAGTGAGCAAGTGGATTGATGAGTATCAGCGAACGAAAAACGCATGAAGAGCAAGCTGCCTTTGTTAGCGAATCTCTAGAGAAGGCCAAATCCCTTCGCAAGAAGAAGGAATATAAAGAGGCTATTTCAGTGCTCGTTGAGGCGCTTCAGCACGGCATCGAGAAAGCGCAAATTTACTATCAGCTGGGAAACACCTATATCGATGGCGACGATTTGGCAAGGGCGGAATATGCCTACAATCGTGCATTGGAAATGGATCCGGAGTTTGTCAACGCCATGCATAACTTAGCGGTGGTCTACAGGCGCCAGAAGAAAACGGCGCTTTATGTTAAGACATACAAGAAGTCGCAGCGACTGTCGATCAAGAAGCCGCGTAAGACGAATTTTAGCTCGGGTCAGAAGAAGAAGATACGAGGATTGAGCCGTAAGGTTTCTTTCTGGTTGCTCGGTGGGGCAGGATTGATCGTGTTTTTGATCTGGGCATTCGCGCGCTAGAAGCCGCACTTGGCTTTGGTTCGGATGTTTGACGCACTCTGAGTGATTTCGTATAGTCTGGACCGCGCTTATCGAATATTTTTTCAAAAGAGAGAGGATGCCGTTGTCAAAGAAAAGAATCTACGAAATCGCTCGCGAGCTTGGTGTATCGAGCAAAGAACTAATAGACAAACTTGAAGAACTGGGTATGCCTGGGCTCAAGGCGGCCAATTCCGTAGACGATGAAGAGTCCGCACTGATTGTTCACCTCTATGAAGAGGACAAGACGGGTGCAGACTCGTCGCCTGCCGAGAAAGCGACTCCTGTCGAGCCGGTCGAAGCGCCAAAGGTTGATGGTGGCGTGGTAGCCAAACAGCATACAAAGAAGGCACATTCAGGAAAGGCGAGCGGGAATGCTCGACCGCCGATTGTCTCTGTGTTGGGACATATCGATCACGGGAAGACGACATTGCTGGATGCCATTCGCGAGTCCCATCTTGCATCCAAGGAAGCTGGTGGCATCACGCAGGGAATTGCTGCCTATCAGGCCGAGCTTAGCGGGCAGAAGATTACCTTTATTGATACGCCGGGCCACAAAGCCTTCACAGGCATGCGGGCTCGCGGCGCCCAAGTGACAGATATTGCCATTTTAGTGGTTGCTGCTGATGACGGAGTCATGGCCCAAACGGTCGAGGCTATCGGCCATATCAAGGCTGCAGGTGTTCCCATCATTGTGGCCATCAATAAGATTGACAAATCCAATGCAGATGTGAGCCGAGTGATCAATGATCTCGCACAACATGGACTGCTGCCTGAAGCTTGGGGTGGAGACACAATTAGTGTCGAGGTGTCAGCACTGCAGGGACAGAATATAGACGAACTTTTGGAGATGATCCTTCTCGTCGCAGAAATGAGCGACTTGAAGGCAGATCCAAAGAATCCTGTCGAAGCTGCGATTATTGAATCTCATCTCGCTATTGGTCAGGGTCCTGTAGCAACGGTCGTCATCCGCGATGGTACGTTGCGTGTGAAGGATTGGGCTGTCGCTGGTGTGGCACAAGGCAGGATCAAGGCACTTCTCGATGGTGGCGGTAACCGTGTGAGCGAAGCGCTGCCAGGTGATGCGATCTCAATTCTTGGATTTAACGATCTTCCCGAAGTGGGCACGCAGATAGAAATCGTCAAAAACCAAGCGCAAGCCAAGAAGCTGGTTCAGCAATATCAGCGAGACAAGTTGCCTCAGGCTGCACCTCGGGCGCGAACGCTCGATGATTTATTCTCTCAGCAAGAGGAAGCTGCCAAGCTCAAGGTGATTCTCAAGGCTGCATCGACAGGAGGATTGGAGGCGGCACGTCGTGAGATTGCGGCGCTTGATGTCGAGGGCGTTGAGCTGGATATCCTCGTCTCTGGTGTGGGCGATTTGACCGAATCCGATATTGTTCTTGCCTCAACTGTCAATGAAGAATGCCTGGCCGTAGGGTTCGGCGTGGGCGTCGATTCGAAGGCGCTTAAGCTGGCCGAACGCGAGGGTATCCCCGTGTTGATGTATGACATCATCTATCATCTCGTAGACGAGATTGAAAGCGCACTGAAACGCCAGTTGGGGCCTGCGTACGAAGAGCGGATCATGGGATCTGCCGAAGTGCGCAATCTGTTCAAGGCACCTTCGGGAATGATTGCCGGTTGCTATGTTGCTGATGGCCGTGTAGAGCGAAGGGCGAAAATTCGCGTGATTCGCAATAACACCGAGATGTTCACAGGCGATATTGCGTCGTTGCGGCGATTTGAAGATGACGTGCGCGAAGTCCAGTCGGGACGAGAGTGTGGTATTCGAATTCGCGACTTCAACGACATCGAAATTGGCGATAGGCTGCAGGTCTTCATACTTGAAGAGGTCGAGCGCTAATCGCCGAATGAAAGTTGCTCTTCTAACGATCCGCTTCCGACTGTACGGGATTGACTCGATCAAGATGAAGCGATCGATCGTGAAGCGGATTCTGGCTGACGTTTACCAAAACGGTTCGGCATTTGCTGCATGCGAGTCGGATGCTCAGGATAATTTACAGCAGATGACCATTCGTGTGGCTCATCTGTCCAATGATCCGCGATTCTCGGATTCCGCGCTCCAGAAGCTACAGGTAAAGCTGGCGCGAGGCGATGGCTACGAACTTGAAGAAGCGGAACTGGAGATTCTATGACAGGCAAACGACGCTTGGCACGCTTGCAAGAGGACATTCAGCGCGAATTGGCAGCGATTGTGGAGTTCGAGAGTCGTGATCCAGTGGTTCGCGATGCATTCCCGACAGTGATGGATGTGAGTCTGTCGATTGACGGGCGCCACGCCAAGGTTTATGTTGGAGCAGGAACGGATGTTGACTCTGACGCGTTTCTGAAAGCACTCAAACGAGATCAAGGCTTCTACCGTAGCGAACTGGCCAGTCGCCTCGCTACTCGGCATACGCCCGAACTGCAATTTATCATTGACCTCACCGTGGAACGGTCTCTGCGATTGGAGCGTCTGCTACGAGATGATGACGAGCCTGGAACGCAGTAAGCAGGTCGTGCGGCTTCTTATCGAAGCCCCGTCCATAGGAATTGCATCGCTCGTTTATAGCAGCGCAATTCAATTGTCCTCCCTGCGAGCTGATTTGCTGGACATCGCAGATCCCTGGTGGGTTGTGACCATTGGCCTCGTTCTTCTGCTTTCGCCGATCTATCACATCATCGTGATCGGGAAAGTCGCTGCATTTCAACGGGGAGAATCATTTCCTCTTCGCACCATGCCTGCGGAGACGTTTGGGGATTTGGTTCTAGGCGAATTGCTTGTCAATGCATTGGTTGTGCTGGGTAGTGCGCTCCTGTTCTTGCCAGGAATCTATGTTGGACTTCGGTCGATCTTCTACAAGCAAGCCATTATCCTCCACAAGGCAAGGCCTCTCGAAGCGATTCGGGGAAGCTTTCTCTTGACTGCGGCTCCGGCGATCTTGTTCCGAATGCTCTTATTGCTGGCCGTCTCCTATATGCTGCCACTTGCCGTTGAATATCTATTTGCGCCGATGACCCAAGCCTGGTGGATTCATCTGATTGGCATTCTCGCTTCCGCTTCGTTCCTTGCTTGGATTAATACATACATCACGCTTTCGTTTGGTGATCTTGTCGCGAATGACAAAGGCCAGCAATCTGCGGAGAAAATCGCCTAGGCGTACGGTCTTCTATCAGAAAGGAGTTGTCGATGAACACCGATTTGGCTATTGCACGATCTGTTACCCCCAAGCCCATCGCACATATTGCTGCAGATCTAGGATTGAAGGCTGATGAGCTGTGGCTCTATGGATCGTCGAAAGCCAAGGTGTTGCATTCATCGTTGGCTGCCCGTGAACATGCTGCCGATGGCAAGTACATCGATGTCACGGCAATTACGCCAACGCCTCTGGGTGAGGGGAAGACAACGACGACGATTGGATTGGTACAAGGCCTCGCGAAGAGGGGGCATCAGGCGATGGCGTGTATTCGCCAGCCGTCGCAAGGTCCCACCTTCGGTATCAAGGGAGGCGCAGCCGGTGGAGGTTACGCCCAAGTTATCCCGATGGAGGATTTCAATCTCCATCTCACCGGAGATATGCACGCAATTACAGCTGCACATAACCTGATCGCCGCAGCGCTCGATGCTCGCCTTATGCATGAGAGGGACTTCTCAGATAAGGGATGGGCAGCCAGGGGGTTGTCTCGGCTGGATATGGATATCGATTCTGTCATGTGGCGGCGTGTACTCGATGTGAATGATCGGGCCTTGCGCAACATACGAAGCGGATTGGGAACAAAGACTGATGGCGTGCCCCGAGACACTGGGTTTGACATCACCGCAGCATCAGAGCTAATGGCGTGCCTGGCGCTGGCCGATGATTTGAAGGATCTGCGTGCGCGTATCGGGCGGATCGTAGTGGCGTATGGACGCGATGGTTCGCCGGTGACGGCAGAAGCTCTCGGCGTCGCAGGAGCAGCGACTGTTCTGATGAAGGATGCCATTCATCCGACGTTGCTTCAGACGCTCGAAGGACAGGGCGTGTTTGTGCATGCGGGGCCTTTCGCCAACATTGCTCATGGGAATTCCTCGATTATTGCTGATCGGATCGCCCTGAAGCTGGCGGACTATGTCGTGACTGAATCGGGCTTTGGTTCCGATATCGGGATGGAGAAATTCTTTGACATCAAGTGTCGTGCCAGTGGACTGATACCTCATGCTGTGGTGTTAGTTGCCACGATTCGTTCACTCAAGATGCATGGCGGTGGCCCCACGGTGTCAGCGGGCAAGCCACTGCCTCCTGAGTATGCGGGCGAGAATCTGGCATTACTTGAAGTTGGATGCGCTAATGTCATCCGGCACATTGAGATTGCCAAGACATTTGGAGTCCCCGTTGTTGTGGCAATCAACAAGTTTCCGACAGACACGGATGCCGAGCTCAAGCTCGTTCAACGATTGACGACGGAATCTGGCGCTCACGCTACTGTAATTGCCGACCACTGGGAACATGGAGGCGAAGGGGCAACGGATCTGGCGGATGCTGTCGTAGATGCATGTGAAGCTCCCGCTGACTTCCAATTTCTCTATTCGCTGGATATGCCGCTGATGAAGAAGATCGAAACGATTGCCACGCGAATCTATGGTGCCGATGGAATTGATCTCACGCCTGAAGCCAGCGAGCAGCTGGAACGCTACGAATCGCTGGGATATGGTAGATTACCCATCTGCATGGCCAAGACGCCGCTTTCCATCTCGCATGACGCGAAGTGGAAGGGTGTGCCAACGGGATATACGCTTCCCATTCGCGAAGTCCGCGCTAGTGTTGGAGCTGGATTCATCTATCCGATTTGCGGTGCCGTGCGCACTATGCCTGGCTTGCCAGCAAGACCCGCATTCATGGACAT
>CAZKDW010000029.1:6208-12201 GCA_964551625.1 uncultured Thermotogae bacterium
GTTCCCCGATTGCCCCATCATTGGAGTTGGTGAGGAGTTCGGGGTATTGGTGATCAAGGCTCCCGATCAGCAGATGTACGAGGTCGCGTCGTTTCGTGTGGAATCAGAATACGATGGGCGCTGGCCAGGGAAAGTCGATCTGGTGAGAGATTTAGAGACGGACATTCGGCGCCGAGATCTGACGATCAACGGGCTGGCAGCGACAGTTGACGGAGACGTGATTGATCTGGTGGATGGTACGAAGGATCTCGTCAACAAGCGTGTGACAACGATTGGCGATCCTGCTATTCGGTTCGGAGAGGACCATCTGCGGATGATGCGCGTTGTCAGATTTGCGTGTCGCATTGGTGGAGACATCGATGAAGCAACGGCCCAGGCTGTGAGAAACCATGCGGGGGCCATTCTGGCCATTTCGTCAGAGCGAATTGGCAGTGAGTTGCTGCGTATCCTAGAGACATCGCGATCTGCACGTGGCGTGGAGTTATTAGATGCGCTCGGCCTATTGAATCACGTTCTTCCAGAGGTAGCCCTTTGCCACGATGTGCCCCAGCCAGAGGAATACCATCCTGAGGGCGACGTCTACGTTCATACGGTTGAGGCTATGCGCGTGGCCGATCGCTTTGTCGTGGATCCGATTGTCAAGCTTGCTGTGCTTTTACACGACATTGGGAAGCCCCGCGCTTTGGCACTAAATGAAGGCCGTAACATGGGCGGACACTGTGCCATCGGAGCACGCATGGTGAAGGACATCGGTCGAAGATTGCGATTAAGTAAATTGCAGATACAACGGGTCGGCGGCCTGGTACGCCAGCACATGCGCATCGCCGATTTTCCCAAGATGGGCAGAGGAAAACAGGTTCGTTTCTTGAGCGAGGGGGAAGTCCCAGAAGCCCCGACTCTTGCTGCGCGGTATCCACTGTTCCATGACCTACTTCAAGTGCTGGTCGCCGACTGCGAGGCGAGCGCCCATCGTTCATCAGGGTGGGCCCCCATCCTTCGGGAGACGCTGGTTGTCATGGATCACATCAAGCAGGTTTGCGGCTTGCAGCGGGCTCATGAGATGATTGATGGACATGACTTAACAGAGCTGGGGCTATCCCCTGGTCCACAGCTTGGGCGCATCCTTCATCATGTTCATGATCGCATCCTTGCAGGGCATATCCTCACTCGCGATGACGCGATGGCTCTTGTGCAAACGTTGATTGAGGAGGATGCCCTCTCGTCTGGCGAGAACTACGGGCATCCCTGAGGGGACACGCGCCCTGTCGAATTCCCGCTCTCTTTCCTAGGCTGTTTGTTGTAGCCACTCACTGCACGTTGGCGTGCTTGAGTCAGGATCGGCTGAACGGGGGAGCACGAATGGGAACGCCTTTACACATTAGCAAAGACCTCGACATCAATCTGGAAGACCTGATCGGTCAGTGCATTGCCATTCTTGGAATTCGAGGATCAGGAAAATCCAACACAGCAGGCGTGATTTTTGAGGAACTGCTTCAGAACGATTACCCGCTCTCGATTGTCGATATCGAAGGCGAGTATTTTGGACTCAAAGAGAAGTACGAGGTACTTGTCGTTGGAAAGGGCGAGGGTGTGGAGATTGAGATTGACGCCCACTGTGCAGGCGAAATTGCTCAAGTCAGTATGGAGCAAAATGTGCCCGTTGTCCTCGACTTGAGCGGATTTTTGTCTGACGAGCGCACGGATCTACTGAAGGCTTATTTATCGGCTTTGTGGAATCTGGCAGGCAAGCTCCGCAAGCCCTACATGATTGGCATTGAAGAAGCGCACGAGTTTATTCCTCAAGGCGTGAAGAATGAGCTCAAGGAAATAATTGCTCGTTTCGCCTTGCGCGGGCGCAAGCGGGGTCTTGGCGCAATCGTTGTTTCCCAGCGTAGTGCCAAGGTAGACAAGGATGTGTTGAGCCAAGCAGGCATGCTTCTGTTGCATCGCGTGGTTCACGAAGTGGATATGCGTGTCTACAGTGAATTGCTCCCCTGGAGGAAAAGCGAGGTCAAGGAGATTATCAATTCGCTCGATATCGGGGATTGCATGTATGTGAACGGTGACAATGTTTTGCCCATCTATGTTCGCGAGCGGTCGACGTTTCATGCCGGGTTCACACCCACACTGGAAACAGTGAAGTCGCCGGCGCTGCGTAGTGTGAGCACATCTATCATTCAGACGATCGAGAAGGCTCGTGTTGGGAAGGGGCCAAAATCTCCCACGCAGAAGCTTGAAGAACGCATTGACATGATGGAGCGCATGATCGACTCCAAGGATCAACGAATTGCTGAGCTAGAGGACGTGGCCAGAACCCTTGGCTATATCAAACTGGAGATTCCCACAATCGCTCGAGAGGTCCTGCCCCCGGATGATCTGGCAGAGGTGGAGACAAGAGTGTCCAATAGCATTCCTATCGTCGTTGCGGATCATGCGACAGTCGATATCACAGACTCGCTGAAGATGAC
This sequence comes from uncultured Thermotogae bacterium, assembly GCA_964551625.1. Taxonomy (GTDB): domain Bacteria; phylum Bipolaricaulota; class Bipolaricaulia; order UBA7950; family UBA9294; genus SPBW01. The sequence goes on from CAZKDW010000029.1 coordinate 8,677, forward strand.
ACCGGCATTTCTGGAATCGCCTGTGAGTGCAGCCCCAGTAGCTGATGTTCATGTCGAGCATGACGGAGCATCGAGTACCCTGCCTCCGGCTGTGAAGGAACACATTGAACGTCTGATGTCTCGCTTTGCGCGTGAGGCGATCTTGCATCGACGTGTTCTCGCGTTCTTGATCGAGCATTCCCCGGGGGCGTATTCGGCACATCAGATTGCTGCGTGGACACGGTGTCCACGGGAACTCATCGATGACGATCCCCCACATGGATTCCTATCGTTCGGGCTGATTCAGCGTGAGCGAAGGACGTCGGGCATCCTCTATCGGAGCGCGCTCAGAGCCTTCGTGAATCAGGAATTCAAAGTCTTCCAGCCTGATATTGGCGATCATGGCCTGCATTGTGTCACCCGATTGCTACGAGATCGGCTGCCGATGATTGCATAAAAGGTGATCGCAACACTACGGGCGCACAGCGAATTCGGGTTTCTTTAGTTGTTATCTGAATTGACCGCTTTCTCCTTTTCTGCTATAGTTTACGATAAGGAGGCGCGGATGAAGATCAAAATTGCTGGACGCCATACGGATGCTGGCCCGGAACTTCGTGATTACATTATCGAGAAGACGGAAGCACTTGAGCGTTTCTTTGATCGGATTATCAGTGTAGACGTTGTCCTTTCAGTAGAGAAAGAGCGTCATATTGCAGATTTCCACGCACACCTAACCAATCACAAGACGATCAATGCTCGTGAAGAGACGACGGATATGTATGCGTCGATTGATACGGCCATCGACCGACTGAAGCGGCAACTGCTTAAGTTTAAGGACCAGCTTCAGGAAGTTCGGGATCGATCCGGCGTTGATACTCATGCTGGAGAGCCGGAAGAAGTTCCAGCAAAGCGAATCATCCGTTCTGAAGCTTATTTCCAGAAACCGATGCCTGTCGAAGAAGCAGCACTGCAACTGGATGCGATTGATAAAGAGTTTCTCGTATTTGTCGATGTAGATACGGATGAAATTGCGATTATTTATCGAAGGCGAGATGGGAACTTTGGGCTGATCGAACCACGACGGTAGAGCGCAATGGGGACGGGGTGCAGGGCGTGGTCAAGGTTTTATCACTCTTCTCGGGCAGTCTGGCGAGCCGTGTAGCTACCAAGCTCGTTGAACGCCACCCGGAAGTAGACAGTGTTCAATTGCTTTATTTCCGATCCCCTTTCTCGTGTGAGCGCGAGGAACTTCGCCAATTGGTTAAGTCCGAATGGGCAAGCGCTACGTATCGAACCCAATCCATTAAGAAAGACTATCAAGATCTAATATCGCTGACAGATAGCGGGGAATTCTCACTCGAAGGCAGCTGCAGAAGATGTCGATCTCTATTGGTCTCCAAGAGTGCTCGGTACATGGAGCGCATAGGAGCAGAGTTTGTGGTTACAGGGTATGCGCCGGGTAAGCATGGGCTGACGTTGCAGGATGTGTCGGCAGCGGCGGCCAAAGCGGGACTGGAAGGGCGAATACTGAATCCGCTCTTTGCAGCGGATCCTATGAATCTTCCCGATGAATTAGATGCATGGGCTGATGCCCGAATGCAATCTCGGGATGCTGATGAAATGCAGAATCTTCTGGTCGCGCTTGCTGGCGAGTTGGGTCTCCAGGCAAGTGACCCGGTGAATTCGACGTGTCGATGCAAGCTCATGACCCCAGGATTCGGAGAGAGAGTGGCTGCGCTATTCAATGAAGAGCCAGTTACGCTGAATGCCCTCTGTCTTCTGGACTTTCCGCTCTACTTTAAAGCAGATCCCGATCTTCGGATCATTGTTGCATCCGATGAGAACGAGAAACGCGAATTACAGAACTTCTTCCTTCCGCAGGATCTGAGGTTGTACCCGGCCACACCGCATGGGCCCATGACATTGCTGCGAACGGATTGGGAGACAAAGACACAGGCAGAGAAGCAGCAAGTGATCGAGTTTGTAGCCAGGCTCACAGCCACGTACGCATATCCTGAAGGCATGGCGACGATTCCCGTCTACTATCGACTCGAATCAGAGGATGAACGGCAGCTGTTGAACGTGGAACCGTTTTCCTCTGTCGAGGAACTCCATAATCGGAGTGACTTGGAAGTCATTCCTCTTCGTTTGCCTGCCCAGCGCGTGCTCTCTGCTTGAAAACGTTCACATTAAAGCTATACTTCCCATTTGTTCGTCAAGTCCGCAAGGATAGTGACGATGAGCAGAAATATTGAGACAGATAATTGATACTTTCCCCGCAGGAACTGGGGAAAGGCTATGTCTTTTGGCAGGGGTGACGTGTTGAATCTGTTGCAATCCCCGCCAGATTCTCAATCGTAACAACGAGGAGACAGCAGTGCAAACCTCAGCGTGCGGTGGGCGATGTGATGGATGATGCAGCAGGTGGTTAGAAGCGGAGCAGGATTGAGCAACAATGGAATTGACTATCTCTGGAGTCGCTACTCTGGGGGTGGAGGGCCAAACCAGCTCAGGCGAATGCCCGAGTTGTCAGTAGTGGCGGATCGGCAAACCATCGTTTGTGGTCCTCACTGCGAGAATGGAATAACCAAACGAGGTGTGAAGTGATTTCGGGTGACGATGTCAAACGCATCAAACTTCAGCTTGCTCCCCCTTCAGTGATTCTCAACTGGTCTCACGGGGAGATTACGGAATCCGAAACGATCAACTACCGAACTCACCGCGCAGAACGTGGCGGGTTGTATGCAGAAGAGATCTTTGGACCAGCCAACGACTACGAGTGCGCATGTGGTAAGTACAAGGGCAAGAAGTACGAAGGCATTACGTGCGAGAAGTGCCATGTTTTGGTCACCGATTCGTCGGCGCGCCGTATCAATATGGGACATATCCAGCTTGCCAGCCCTGTCGTACATTTCTGGTTCCTGAAGGGCGTCTCTAGCTTACTGAGTCGTTTGCTTGGCATGAAGAAGCGGGAACTGCAGCGGATCGCCTATTATGAGACAGAGCCGATGGAAGAAGCGCTCTATCTTGTCACGACATCTGATTGCAAGGAAGTACGTCCCGGAGAGAGCCTGTATTCATCTGAAGTCGATGTTCTGTCTCAGGAATTCTCGTTTGAAGTGGAGCCTGCCTATTACGTAGAAGATTCGCCAAAGATTGCTGCAGACGAAGCCGGCAGAGTCATGATTGAAGACCGACAGCTCACCAACGGGGAGAAGTTCATGGCTGTCGTCATCGGCTCTGTCGAGTATCCCCTGATCGGCGACATCGATCTGCTTGTCGAAGAGGGCGATGACGTCGATGAAGGAACGATCATTGCTGAAGCCCCGGTGGACGAGCTTTGTTCTCAGACGGCTTTTGAGATGCTATCTGACCGCTATGGCACATCTCTGAAGGGCGAAGTGCTCGATCGCGAGATCTTGGACAGCCTTATCTTCATCGTGACCCGTATCAAGAATTCGGAGATTCCCCTCGAATTGGGAAGCCACCTTTCCTATTTGGAGAAACGCGCCTACGAGAGAGTCTATCCAGACGGGTTCATTGCAG
>CAZKDW010000030.1:0-12044 GCA_964551625.1 uncultured Thermotogae bacterium
CCCCAGGATCTAGTGGCCCTTCAGCGCGCAGACGTTGTATTTATCAACGGCCTGGATCTTGAGGCTGGATTGGCAGCTATCTTGGAGCCACTAGGCGATACCGTCATTGCGCTCTCGCAGAATCTTCCCAGCTTACAGTCGGAAGATGCCCATGCAGGCGAAGACGACCATGGCATCGTCGATCCGCATGTGTGGTTTGATCCAATCCTGGTGTCTGAGTGGGTTGACATCATTTCGGCGACCCTAAGCAAATGGATTCCCGAACTAACGCCTGACTTCCAATCCCGCGCTTCTGCTTATCAGGAGGCACTGATTGTGCTTGATGAGTGGATCTTCTCAGCTCTCGAACAGATTTCGCCAGAGAACCGCAAGCTGGTTACAGATCATCATGTTTTTGGTTACTTCGAGGCCCGATACGGCCTTGAGCAAGCGGGAACTGTATTCCCTGGACTCAGCACAATGTCTGAGCCATCCGCCCGCGATATTGCCGCTCTCATTTCCACGATTGAGTCTCTCGATGTTCCCGCTATTTTTGTGGGAACGACAGTCAATCCTTCGCTAGCAGAGCAGATTGCCTCAGACACTGGCATTCGGGTGATCTCGTTGTATACAGGCGCACTCAGTGATGCAGATGGCCCGGCTTCCACATACCTTGACTTCATGCACTACACCGTAGAGGCCCTGGTTGATGGGCTAGGAAGTGCACTATGAGTCACAGAGGATCTCCCTCTCAACGAAACCGCTCTCTAACCTCTTGGCTCCGCCCTTCGCCAGAAGGCGCCCAGCATGAACCCGAAGCTGCTGCCGTATCCGTCGACCACTTGACTGCAGGCTACACGCAGCATCCTGCGATCATAGATGTGTCATTTGATCTACAGGCGGGGGAACGCTTGGCCGTTGTCGGACCGAATGGCGCAGGCAAGTCCACGCTGCTCAAGACGATTGCCGGACTACTAGCACCAATGAAGGGAGATGTCCGCATTCACGGACACGGGCCGTGTCAGCATATCTGCATCGCCTATGTTCCCCAGAAGAACACACTGGATTGGCAATTTCCCATTACGCTCTCTGACTTCGTCATGATGGGACGAACGCAACGGCTAGGCGCATTCCATCGCCCGCGATCTCAAGATCACGCTGCCGCTCAGAGCGCACTTGCCGCTGTCGAATTAGCACCGCTTGCCCATCAGCAAATCGAAGCCCTGTCAGGCGGGCAACAACAACGGCTGTTCATTGCCCGAGCGTTGGCACAAGAAGCCGAGCTCATCCTATTCGACGAGCCACTTGTTGGCTTGGACGTCCACACGCATCACGAGGTTCTCGATTTGATCTCATCTCTTCACCAGCGACAGGTCACTGTGATCATGTCATTGCATGATCTGACGATAGCTGCCTCTCATTTTGACAAGATTCTTCTCCTGCGCGGCGACGTCATGGGATTCGGCAAACCAAAAGACGTTCTCGTCGAATCCGTATTGAGACGGGCCTATGGCAGCTGTCTGCAAGTCGTTCCGGGAGAGAATGGCGCCTTCGTCGTTCACGATACCGCTTGCTCGGGAGGAGATCCCTCGCATGGTTGAATGGTTAATTGATCCTCTCAGGTATGCCTTCATGGTGCGCGGCATGATTGCAGCTGTCGCCGTTGGCATTCTTTGCTCCACAGTCGGCGCCTTCGTCGTTTTGCGAGGGATGACCTTTATCGGCGATGCGCTGGCACACGCCGTACTGCCAGGATTGGCAGTCGGCTTTCTGACTGCAGGAAAGGGCGATCGAGACACGCTATTTTGGTGGGCCATGGGTACTGCTATCTTGACGGCACTAGGAATGGGATGGGTCTCATCGCGGACACGCTTTCGCGAAGATGCGGCCATCGGCATTGTCTTCGCCGGGATGTTCGCCTTGGGCATTGCCCTCATTTCGACAGTCCGCGGATTTTCTGTCGATCTGGTGCACTTCCTCTTCGGTAACGTTCTCGGTGTCTCCACACACGACCTCTTTCTCATTGCCATTTTCGGCAGTGCCGTTCTCACCCTCCTCTTCCTGTTTTACAAGGAGCTGGTTCTCGTATCGTTTGACATCACGTTGGCTCGCACGCTGCGAATTCGCGCCGCCTTCTACCGATATCTCCTGTTCGTGCTCGTTGCCGTAACCGTTGTCCTGTCTCTGCAAACTGTGGGCATTGGCCTGATGCTGGCCATGCTCGTAACGCCCGCCTCAACTGCGCATCTCCTCACGAAGCGCTTGCCTTCTATGTTGCTCGTTGGCGCGATCCTGGGAGCCGCATCGGGCATCATCGGGCTGTACTTGTCTTTCTACTGGGGCGTCGCATCGGGCGCTTCCATTGTTCTTGTGTCCATTATCTTCTTCTTGATCGCGCTTGCATTCACAAGCCACCGCGCCCGCTTCCAGCGAACAGACGCCAGCTAGTCTTTCACTCTCTCACTCAAAAACCACTCCCAACTCACGAGTCCTTCACTCAGAAGGGGTACAACAAGCTTACATAAATCGTTTGGACAATCTAAGAACGCTTGCTCAGTAGGAGAGGATCATGAGACGGAGCCACAGAAATCGATGGGTCGCGGGAATCTCAGTGTTCGCGATCGTCGGTATCGGGCTCGGCTTGGTTCTTGCCCAAACAACGGCTCCCCCAGAAAGCCAGCCGACAGAAGGATGCACCATCATCAATGGCCACGAAGTCTGTACAAACGATGCCGGGATCAGCTATGTCGTAGAACCCGGCCTCCTCATCGCCGGGGGACCTTCTCAAGACGGCATTCCGTCAATCGATCATCCGATCTTCGTGTCAAGCGCTGAAGCCGATGAGTGGATTGAAGAGGATGAGCTCGTATTGGCCCTGACCTACAAGGGTGTCGAGCGTGTGTATCCGCTGCAGATCCTCGTGTGGCATGAAATCGTGAATGATGTCGTGGCTGGCGATCCCGTGCTCATTACCTATTGCCCTCTGTGTGTCTCAGGCATTGCCTATGAGCGCCAGCTCGACGGCGAACCCGTCGAGTTTGGGACATCGGGCAAGTTATACAACTCCAATCTTGTGATGTATGACCGCAAGACCGAAACCTATTGGAGCCAGATGAATGGATTGGCCATCGTCGGCGAGCTATCAGGACAGGAACTTGTGCCGATCAGCCTAGACACCGTGACATGGGGAGAGTGGAAGACAGCACATCCCCATTCCGACGTATTGAGTCGGGAGACAGGATTTGATCGTGACTACGGGCGCGATCCATACAGCGCCTATTATGAGGACAACTATATCTGCTTCCCCGTGCAGGGGCGCGATGATCGCATTCCGCCCATGACCGTCATCTTTGGCGTTGAGATCGACGGCATAACCACAGCCTACCGTGAAGAAGATCTGCTCGAACACGGCAGCATAGAAGATCGCGTCAACGGCGTTCGCATTCGCATCTCGCGTGACGCTTCAGGCGTTGTCCGCGTCCTCGATCTATCAACACAAGAGGCCCTCGTCAAGGAACGTAGTTTTTGGTTCTCCTGGGTCGCCTTCCATCCAGACACGCACCTATACCTTTCTTCAAACTAGGCGCATATCTGGCTTCGGGATTCCGGGTGACCCGAAGCCAGTAGTCTTCCTCCCCACGCTTCTACAAGCTGGATCATTGAGATGGCTTGGTCGATCATGTCAGCTCCTATGATTCTCGTGCGCAGAGCAGAACCAGAAGATCGTGCTCGGATTCTTGAGATCTCATCTCAAATCTGGGATGGCGACGACTATGTCCCCGAGCTGCTCGATGGCTGGATGGCAGATCGTGAAGGCGAATTGGCAGTCGCCACGCTAGATCGTCATGTCACCGCCTTCGCCCATCGAACGTGGCTGAGTCCGGGAATCGCTTGGCTCGAAGGCATTCGAACAGACCCTGCTTGGGAGGGCCACGGTGCAGCCAGGGCAATCACCCAACACTTCATTCGCGAAGCAAAGAACGACGGAGCCCTGCGCATTAATTTGTCTACACACATCGACAGTGAGGCCTCCATTCACATCATCGAATCGTCTGGATTCGCTTGTGTGGGCACATTCTCATATGTGAAACGAACAGCTGAAACCGCCCCGCCACCGACACAGCCGCTATTAGGCGATATCCGCTCCCTGTCACAGCCGGAGGCTCTCGCGTTTGTGGAAAGCTCTACGTTCTTGGCCATGGCGCAGCGACGCTTCCCCCGAGGATGGCGATTCTTTCCCTTCGACCAGAACCCAAGTGAAGCGATTGCCCGGCTGAACTATGTTATCGGTATGTGGGAGAAAGATGTGTTGAGCGCCGCTCTATGCATTCGACAGAAGCCAGATCACATTGGGCAGATCACGATCAATTTCCTGGATGGAGAACCTGAAGCTATGCGCTGCTTACTGTCCCATGCGATCGAGCACTACGGCGGCAAGGGATTTGAAATGATGGTTCCCATCCATCAAGGGCAACATGCTCCTGCAATGAAGGTCCTTCGAGAGTTCGCATTCACCGCATGGTCAGACTTCAAGCCCGACGTCTTTGCCTATGAGATGGTGCTGTGAGATGATGCTGTGAGTCGTCGATCGATCGAGACTCAAACTTGACCTGGTACCCGGCAACTGCGATGCTGCTGTGAGGATTGAACTATGGAAAGACAAGAAAAGCTTCCGGATCTAAGCCCGCAAGAACGAGCCCGCTATGCCCGACATCTTGTCTTGCCACACATCGGCGAACAGGGACAGAAACGTTTGAAGAGAGCCCGTGTTCTCCTCGTTGGCGTGGGTGGTCTAGGGAGCGCAATCGCTTTGTATTTGACCGGCGTCGGTGTAGGGCATATTGGACTGGTCGATGACGACATCGTCAGCCTCTCGAATCTGCAGCGACAGATTCTCCACAGCACGGCCTGGCTCGATCGTCCAAAGGTCGAATCTGCTGCGCATCGAATGGCCGACTTAAACCCTGACATCGAAACACGTGCGCATGTGTCTCGCTTCACAGCAGACAGCGGCCTTGCCCTTGCAGCAGGATACGACCTCATCATCGATGGGACAGACAACTTCCAGGCCCGCTACGATATCAACGACACGTGCCTGAATCTGGGCATTCCCTATGTTTACGGGGCCATCTTCCGACTGGAAGGACAGGTCAGCGTGTTCTGCGCCAACGACGGGCCCTGCTATAGATGCGTGTTCCCTGAGCCGCCACCCGATCCCGTCCTGACTGGAGAAGAGGCAGGCATCCTCGGGGTTATTCCAGGAACCATCGGCACCATTCAGGCAACAGAAGCGATTAAGATGATCGTTGGATTCGGTTCGCCCCTTATTGGCCGCCTGCTTGTCTATGACGGCGCGGGTATGCGGTTCGATGATATTCACATTGCCAAGAATCCTGAATGCCCCGCGTGCGGCTCGGTTTCGTCGGCCTAGAGTCTCGTCGTCGGTCATCGGTCTATGGATAGAAAGTGAGGATCTATGAAGCTATTGATCATCGGAGGCACCGTCTTTCTTGGCCGCGCTGTGGTCGAAGAAGCTCTAACTCAAGGACATGAAGTCACGCTGTTTAATCGCGGCCAGTCGAATTCCACGCTGTTCCCTGACACAGAGCAGATTCATGGAGATCGCGACGGTGGACTGTCTGCGTTGTCTGGCAGGACATTCGATGCTTGTCTCGACACGTGCGGATACATCCCGCGTATCGTCGCGGCGTCGGCCCAACTTCTCAGAAATGCCGTGCATACCTACGCCTTCGTATCCTCAGTATCTGTGTACGGAGAGCCCTTGCCAGAAGGCACGGATGAAGACGGCTCACTCGCTACCATGGACGATCCATCCATCGAGGAAGTCACTGGCGAGTCGTATGGCCCGCTCAAGGCACTGTGCGAAAGAGAAGTCTCAGCAGCGTTCGGCGATCGAGCTCTGCTCATTCGCCCAGGCCTCATCGTCGGACCGCATGACGTGACAGACCGATTCACCTATTGGCCCTGGAGAGCGGCACAAGGGGGGCGCATTCTTGCTCCCGGCCGCCCAAATCGGCCCATCCAATTCATCGATGTGCGTGATCTGGCTGCATGGATCGTGCGTATGCTAGCCGCCAAGTCAACGGGCGTGTACAACGCCGCATCAACGCCAGGAACGTTCACGATGGCATCACTGCTACAAACATGTTGCGATGTGTCAGAGAAACCCTGTGAGCTCATCTGGGCAGATGATGAATTCCTCACTGCCCGCGAAGTAGGCGCCTGGATGGAGCTTCCTCTCTGGATTCCTGAAGACGCCGACATCGCCAGAGGGTTCTTCGACTTCAAGTCGAATCGCGCGATCGCAAAGGGTCTCACGTTCCGGCCTCTTGAAGACACGGTCGCGGCAACCATGGATTGGTCACTCTCTAGAGCGGAAGATTACGAATGGCGCGGGGGCTTACGCCCAGAACGCGAGGCTGAATTACTGGAAGCGTGGTTGGGCAGATCTTAGGGTACGCTCTTGTCAGGATAGTGACTGTTATGAAACGGCGAGGTAAGAAAATGCAGATTCGATTATCCAGCGACGCAGACAGGCACCTCGTCATTGATAAATCGATTTTGGAAGATCCGCGCCTTTCCTTTCGAGCCAAGGGGCTGCTCGCCTATCTACTCGCCCATCCAGGAATTGATCTTTCCAACAAACGCCTACTGACTTCGGCTTCGCTGGAAGGCATGGATGCTGTCAATACAGCAATCAAAGAACTCGAAGACGCCGGGTACTTACGCCGAATTCAGGAACCTACCGAGGATGGATCGGCTCACACTGTAGGCATTGTCTATCCCGTTAGTCGTATTCCCGTGCTGGAAGCGCAGACCTATCCCGAAACACCTGATACAAGCGACTCAGAAGCAGCAGCCGTGGGGAGCCCTCCTGGAAAGACCTCTTCGAGTACTCCAGCGCAGAGGATTGTGGACGAGCTCAACGTGCTTCGGAAGAAGGCATGGGATTGGGCGCGTTATACGCCAATCTCAGCGAAATATGCCAAAAATGTGGAGCACATCAACGGGCGGCTTGCCGACGGCTACGAGGAGCCCGATTTGCTCCTCGTGCTTGAGTACTTGGCTGCTGTGGATGGAGGCAAGGAGGAGTCTCGAAAGTACTTCGACTGCGTAACCCCGTTTAACACAAAGAACTTCGAGCGCAACTTGGCCATGGCCAGAGATTGGGAGGCCAAGGGCCGCCGGGCGATTCAAACCAACCGTTCCTTTCAGCGCGTGGAAGGCCACGATCCGAAGATTTACGAACAGAGACTTACAGGAGGCACAGCGTGATTCGAGGGGCGCCGATTGGCAAGCGATTCGAGTATTGTACATTTGAGAATTTCGAGATTACCGATGACAACCGCGATGCATACTCGGCATGCAAACGCGTGGCCGAACAAGGCGAAGCCGGCGTCCTCATCATGGGCAAGCATGGGCTTGGAAAGACACATCTGCTTGTCGCCATGATGAAGAAATACAACCAGATCCACTCATTCTTTCCTGCTAACAAGAACGTATCCGGAGACTTAATTACTGTGCAATCAGCTGCGGAGCTGATTGCAACAGCATCCCAAGAAGTTGAAGACCCCGAGAAGATACCGTCTCTATCTCGTGATGAGATCGAAAGCCAAGCCCATATCGAGTTCTGGCCTCTCTTGGACCTAACCAGCGAATTGAGATCAGACATCGCTCATGGATCTCAAATCACCTCCACACGGTGCCGAGAATGCGACTTGCTTGTGCTGGATGACTTTGGCGCAGAACGCGTAACTGACTTTGTCTTGGAAGAGTTGGAGCGTATTGTCGATTGGCGCTACCGTTCCATGAAGCCAACGGCCGTCGCCACCAACTTCGATTTCAAGACAATCATTGCCAAATACGGGCAGCGCGCCATCTCACGATGGGTCGGCTCCTGTCTCGTCGTTGGCGTCACAGGCGACGACCGGCGCGCTTCTACAGGGCCTGTTTAGACATTATCCTGAATACAGTTCCGCGTCCCAAATGCTTCCGGGGGGGTATCCATCGGAGATTCGCCGTAGGTGAATCGGCTTGTTTGTTGTGCTGGCTATATAAACTATGTCAGGAATAGATCTCTCAACGTCGGGCACAGGTCCCGACGCTACAGAAAGAGGGATGTAGCGTCGCAACCTGTGTGCGACGTTCTCTCTGTATCGAGAATGCATGACATCAAACGGCAGCATGAGGATCAACTCTGCTTAGATTTGTAAAGTTTTGTCTTTTAATGCCTCGTAGCTTGCTGCGGGGTTCTTTACTAGAACCCGTTTTGCCGATAGTACGTCAGTGCTTGCTTTATGTTTTCAATCTGAGAGATTCCCAATTGGCGTGTCTCAAGAACTGCTGTCCCCGAATAGGCAAGTTTCTTTAGCACGTCGAGGACGTTCTGCCAATCGACAGTTCCCACTCCTGGTAGGGAATGGTCGTCATTCTTGCCATAATTGTCGTGCAGATGGAGATGAATAAGTTGGCCTGCGTATCGTTCCAAGTAATTGGTCACAGGATGGCGCCCTGCGTCCTCTGATAAGTTTGCATGGCCGATGTCAATGCAAATGCCCAGGTTTGTTTCCTCAGGATCGTCACCAACTTCGTCAAGAATTCGGTCGAGAACCCAAATACAGTCCTTTAGGTTCTCCATGGCCAATCGCACATTCCGAGCGGCCGCATACTGGGCAATCCGAATGATCTCAGGCCAATCGGGACGATCGTCATCACGAACCAACCCAAAACAGGCTGAATGTAGGACAAGCGTCTGTGCCCCCAATTGGTGTGCGAAGTCAATTTCTTGGCGCAGATGTATCGGGTTCCAATTCCAAAAGCCCATCCGCGCATGCACTGTGGTATAGGCGGCATCCGCGCATGCATCGATTAGAGCGGATAGCTCGTTCCCTTCAACAGGAGATCCGTTGAGGGCCTTGGCATCTCCAACTTCGACACCAAGGCTGGCATCGACGGCGAGTACGGCCCGCACGGCTTCAGGCAACGTTGGCCAGGATCGAGGATCCTGCTGATAGTAGAATCCCATGATACTATTTCCTAGTTGCACAATGCCCTCTTTCCCCGCAGGGTAACTCGGGGTTTCCCTATAGTTGTTCCACTGTTTCTTGGAATGAGATGCCCATGGTGGCCAATTCAGCCAGAACAGGCTTGTAGATCTCGACAATCATCGGTACATGAACGCCGGTCAAGTTAATCTCTCCTTGAAGAATCATGCGTGAGGCAACGGCAGCAGGCAAGCCAACGAGTCGAGACATCGAAGAATCCCCGCCCGGAATGCCATAGTCGATCATCGTCGACGTGATTTTCTCGGTTCGATCGTCGTATTCAGCGACGAATTCGTGCTGCATCACCAGCATGTCTCGCTCTCCTGGCGCATATTCCATCGTCGCCAACATGCGAGAGGCCAGCACATCAAGGTACGTATTGTCTGCCGCAGGGATCGCTTCGTCACTGAGAAGGCCAAGCCACTCCATTCTGGTAATCGGGTCGGAATCAGAAGCAATACCCAAGAAAGCGGCTAAATCCGACTTCAGATCCGCGCCGTCAGATGCAATGAGGCGAGCAAGCAAACCAGCATAGGTCAGGCCAACGATGTCATCGCGTTCTGTCTCATCCAAGAAGTCTAGATCAACGATCTTCTTCAGCGTATCGCACCACCCTGGATAGCGGAGCGTTCCTCGGAACATCGAGGTTACTGTAGGAATGCCGTAGGTCTCGATATAGGGCATGGAGTCGCGGTTCGGATAAACCTCTAGTTCGCCGAATCCCTTGATGTCGCACGGCCAATGATACGAGAACAACTCGGGCCCCGGCACATCGACTACTGTGCCGTCTTTGAGAAACTTCGCAGGGTTCTTGCCTGCAAGAACGACGCCGCGAGGTGCCCATGAGAACTTGTAATTGAACGGATTGTCGTTCGCCTCGGGCGCTGGCAATCCGCCGGTGTTGGAGGTAAACGAGAGCAACTTACCGCCCTTGGCCTCAATCTGATGCACAACGTCCATGGCAGACATGTGGTCGATGCCGGGATCCACACCAATTTCGTTGAGAAGGATGACGCCCGCTTCTTTGGCTTGAGCATCCAGTGCCTGCATCTCTGACTTCACATACGAAGTGCTGACCATCTGTTTGCGATGCTTCACGCACAGTCGGGCAACGGTCGGATGATAGACATAGGGCAACAGGCTGATGGAGAGATCGTGATCGGCAATGAGAGCTTCCAGCGCTGCTTCGTCCTTCACGTTCAAGGACAGAGCAATGCCATTACTCGCACTCCCAATCAAGGCCTGCGCACGCTCCACCGTTCTGCTAGCAACAGTCAAAGTGAATTCGTCCACATTCAGCAGATAGCGAACCAATGGCCCGGCGACCAAGCCGGCACCCAACACGAGTACTTTCTTCACGGCGTTCTCCTTTACGAGCCAGCGGTCGTAGTGTCCGCTGCCTTTGTTAGGTGCTTCTTGATGTATCGGTAGTTCGGTGTCAGCATTCCTTGATGACAAATGACTGCGCGTTTCAGTGGTGCTGGTAGATCTAAGGCTTCAAAATCAAACGAGTAGTCTGCGTCCACAATGCCGGGAACGAATCCCTTAAGAATGTTGCTGAAATAGGCCGATGACTCTCGCGGTAATTCAGACGGCAAGATATCGACCACCATCATCACCGGTCCATGTCCTTCCACCCCAGAGGAAATCGATCCTGTCGTAGGGTTATAGACGTAGATCGGATCATCCGGCTCTGTCGCCTTGACTGTGATCTCGATGCCGCCTTTCACATCGCACGAGATATCGCCAATCACACGAAGCTTAGGTTGGCCATCTGCATACAGCTTCGCCGCCGATTCGACAGTGATCAGACGTGGATATTTGGGCTCCCAGTAGATGCAATTCACCAGGGCTGTAAGATGCGGAAGATAACGCTCAAAGGCCGCGCGATAGCGTTCAGGATGGTCATAATACTCTTGCAAGCTAAACTCCGCCTCATTCACGAGAGGCAAGACCGTGTCTTTTTCCTCGAACACAATCTTGAGGATGCTGTGTTCCACATCAGCGGGAAGGTTGCCAACAAGTAAATCGGCAGGCGACACATTCGTAATTGGCAGTAAGTCAAGAATTTCTTGTGCCCCTTTGGATACATTCCCATAGCCGGAAATTCCAATGGTCAGCGGAGTCAGTGTTTCAGGTAGCCCGTCCGCCCGAATCGTCTGGCCTACGGCGCGGATGGCTTCTTTGGCTGCTGCAAGATCAGCATACTGTGACGCCTGCATGAGGGACTCGAAGGGATTGGCAAACCCTTCCCACGCCAGCCGAGACCCCAAGCTCCACAATGTATCAATCATCCCTGCCAAGCCCGCATAATTGCCAAAAGCGATCATCCTGCGGCCATCGTCATTCACGATCTTCTCATAGTCAATGATCGTGCACCCCAGATCGAGAGCACGCTGAAGCAATGGCATATTGGATGCCTGGCCTTTGATGACATGCGAGAAGTAGATATAGGTCTTGTCCTTCTCCAACACATCGGCGGGGATTTCCTTCAACGCGATAATGACAGGACATGCCGTAAGCTCGGAAGCTACAGAGAGCCCGGCATCACGATACTCGTCATCCGAATAGGCTCGCATATCCGAGGATTGGATAACGAACTCCAACCCCGAGTCTTTTGAAAGTTGTTGAATGTCAGCAGGGACCAACGGGGTTCGCCGCTCCCAGTGATACATGTCTTCTCGCCGAAGCCCAACGTACGGACGCGTCCCCACAACCATCACCCCTTAGCCCTGAGAAGGGAAGTGCCGAAGTATACCTAGCCCCCATAGGAACGGCAATCAGATGCGTCTGCACCCTCATTGAATCTCGTCGTAATCAACTGAGATACAGGGGTAAGTTCGAGTCCCCAAGGCTCCAAAACGCCCTGGAATCCTATTCACCTCATCATTCACTTCTCTCGCTTGTATTCCTCGCGTGCCATGCCCCAACATAGTCTACCGATGAGCAAAGCAGACAAGTACGAGAATCAGTATCGAGAGACTCGCAACTGCTGCGGCG
>CAZKDW010000031.1:0-11872 GCA_964551625.1 uncultured Thermotogae bacterium
GCCCCTGGCGTTTCGACGAAGTCGAAACCCAAGACCTGCGCGATAGCGCAGGCGAAACCAGAACTGCTGAGGCTAGCAAAGCAGGCGATATCATCTCAATACGTCTTGGCTAGTAGTGTAATTCGATCGCCCCTGGCGTTTCGACGAAGTCGAAACCCAAGACCTGCGCGATAGCGCAGGCGACATCATCCCAAGTCCCAGTAACACAATTACCATTGAGGTCTATCGCTAGAACACAACAGCAAGCTTGAGGTTACACAAGAGAAGGAGAGCTGATATTTCAGCCCCCTTTTTCTAAGCACTGCGAAGCAACCCAGGCAGCAGAATGCCTATCCAACACGACGTTCGCGCTCGCGCAAACTCGTCGCAACGCGAAGCGTTCCCATTCTCCAAGGAGCTCATGCATAAATGAGTTCCCCGCTAGAACGCAGCCATCCGATACAGCCTTCCTCTCAAGCCTCCATTCTGATCCGCATTCCACAGATATCGACCATCGGCTGTCAGACCAAACGGAGAGGTTCCCGGCGAAGCGATCGAAGCCACTACGTCGCCGGTGTTGGGATCAAGCTTGCTTAACGTAGATCCTGTCGCCACCCAGAGAAAGCCGTCATCCCAAGCGAGTCCCATCGGTGCGACCAGGAGGATGCCCTGCGGCCCCGTCATGCTCACACTATGCGGCGCCACGCCCGGTGCATCAATGGACGAAACGACCACACCTGTCTGTGGATTCACCTTGTGGATCAATCCCGTACCCAGATCACTGACCCACAAGTATCCACCGCCAAAAGTGAGAGCAAATGGATCGAATGCGCCGTTTTCGAGCTCTGCCAAAATGTGATTGGGATCACTCGGGGGGACATGAGGATTCACCTTGTAGATCTTTCCATCGTCCAAACAAGCAATCCACAAAGCACCATCGCCCCACGCCAAGCCGCCGGGAGACGCCGGGTTAAATACCGGCACAATACCTGTCGGGCTTGAGTCAGCACTCAGGGGCACAAGAGGCGCTCCCGGAGCTTCGAAGCTGGCGACAACATAGCCATCCAACGGCCGAACACGATAGATGAGGCCTGTCTTCCAATCACTCAACCAGAGGTAGCTCCCATCATAGGCAAGGCCCGCAGGGTCATACCCAGGCGCAGCGAACGACTCGACTACGCCTTCCGCCACTATCGGAATACTCACAGTAGCCGTAGCACCATCATTATCGAGCACGCTGAGTGTGGCTGTACGAACCTCGGGCGTCCCGTAGGTGTGCGAAATCAGCGTACTCAAGTCGGCGCCAGTCCCTGTGATATTCGAGCCATCGCCGAAATGAAGGATGAACGAGACAATCGAACCCGTCGGTACAGCAATAATTCCTGCTGGATCGACAGAGCTTGAGAGATCGAAGATCACCGTCAGCGGAGCAGGACCATGCGACGGCGTTGCCTGGAGTCTGGCAATGGGAGGCGGATTGAGGACGACAATCTGCACAGTCGCTACATCCGTTTCTCCATCTGCGGTCTCAACAAGCAATGTCACCGTATAGATGCCGTCATCCGTGTATGTATGCTCTGCCTGAGTCAGCGTGGACAGATTGTTCGTTCCACCAGCTGGATCTCCGAAATTCCACGTTCGAGACGCAATCAAACCCGTCGAAGCCGACGAATCAAAAGCCACAGCAAAAGGCGCATAGCCTGTCACTGTCGGCGTCACAAGTATCGTTGCATCGAGCGGTAGAAGCTGAACACAGCTTGCCAGCAGCAGCAGTCCTGCTGTAGCCGCACTCAACAGAATTTTGCGACGTATTCGTTGTCGTTGCATAAGAAGCCCCTTAACAAAACCAACAGCCTCGACCAGCAACAGTCGAGCATCGGGAATTTTAGAACATACAGCCGAACCAGTGAAGTGTTTCGCAACTGCCAAGAAAGAAAGGGGAGCAGGCATAGCTGCTCCCCTGTTGAAACTCTCAGCAACCGTAGCCTAATTGACCCTCACATCGCTCACGACCACTTCGACAGTCGCCGTCAGCTCAGCACACACAGAGTTGCCGATTCCTTGTCGCACCGGGAACTCGATCTCCAATCGAGTTTCCGTCCCCAGGGAACCAACCCCAATTTGGCGTGTACGTTGGATAGATTCTTACAAATACGAGAGCCTGAGAATCGATTAGCATAGACTTTTGCCGAGGATTTGAACCTCAAAGGATCAGGCAAGGATCCGCGGATTCGAAGTTGAGTGTTCAGAGATTGCTGTCCGTACTGCGTGAAGGTATTTGGGAGGTACGTTGATGAAAGCCGCTGGGTGGATTGCGTTGGTGCTTGTTGTTGCTGGAACGTTTGGTGCGTGGGCACAGTGCGGTTGCGGCACGGATGTAGATCCCAACTGTTTCTTGAAATTCAAGACCAATGAGACGATCGAATTCTCAGTCATCGCGCCCATAGACTACTTCACACATTATCAAACGACTGTCTCTCCACAGATTTTCGGCTGGCGCGTGGAAGATGCAGAAGGTAGTGTGGTTCGTATGGAGATCTTCCCCGGCGGGCCTCGCAGCCGCCTAACCGTCATGGAATGGGATCTAACCAATACCGATGGCTATATTGTTGATCCCGGCTTCTATCAGGTCATTGTTATGACAACAGCCAGCGATGTCAGCTATCAAGTGTTTGTTGAAGAAGCCTGTCGATCATTCAGCCCCTGTGCCTGCAACAACTGCGCCCCGTGTGTTTTTGATTCGCCCTGTCGACCGCCTTTTGGCGAGCTCTATCTCTCGCTAGATGTTGGAGAAGTCCGCGCATGCAACGGCCTTCGCTTTTCGATAACCATTACATTCGAGTGCGAAGAAGAAGCACCCTAGCCCCATTACATCACCCATTTTGAACCCACGCCCGCCTGGCAGGAATACCAGGCGGGCGTTCTGTTCCAGTGACACATACTGCTAAATCGCATCAGTCACGCCAGGAACCTTGGGAAACAACCGCGCATCTTCAATGTCATCCAGACCAGCAATGAACCGGGTCAACCGCTCGATTCCAATTCCAAATCCCGCCGAACGCGGCACACCTTTCTTCACTTCCTCTAGATAGCGTGAGAATTTGGCTCTCGGGATACCGTCGCGATCGAGGCGAGAATGGATTCGCTCCAACTCACATTCTCTCTCACCGCCTGACAAAGCCTCGCCATAGCCTTCCGGATACATAAGATCCATGTCCAGCAGCACATCAGGACGATCGGGATCCTCACGATCATAGAATTCACGAATACGCCGCGGAAAGTCGATGACCCACGACGGGCCATCCAGCGTGGCAGACAACGCGTCGTCGAATGGTTCGCCGAACGTTGCCGCAGCATCCCCGTACGAATGACGCGCAAACGGTCGCGCTGGAACGACCAGCTTCCGTCCAAGCCGTTCCAGCTCCTCACGGCACGATGCGAGAACGGCTTCAAACACCGCACACAGAAGTCCTTCGGCCAGAGCCATTACGTCATCGCGGCTGGCGTCACGCACTTCCAGATCCAGCTGCACGAATTCGGCCAAATAACGGCCGAAGCTTGCGCGCTCGGCAGGCTCCATCCGCACGTTAGGAGAGAAACAGAAGATCTTAGGCAACGTTCGCAGCGCCATCTGCTTGTGAAAGATCATGCTCTTCATCAGCTGATAGGGCGTACCATAGAAGTCGACCTGGCCATCGTAAGTCTCGTGGCACAACGGATCGGTAATCGGGGAAAGCAGCACGGGAAGAATCTCGATGAATCCCTGCCCGCGCAAGAATTCGCCGGCACTTCGCATGATTTCACTCTTGATCGTCAATACAGCTGCTCGTTCTTTTTCTGTTGCTATACGCATTTCGATTCCTTTGTTTCTTTGAGAATGACACAAGGCTCATTCCCTCATTCACTGCTCATGGAGAATCTGTAGCCGGACGTGAAACGCAGTCCTTCTCAGTAATGAATCACTCTTGTTGGGGTTTTGCGCCGCAAGAAATCAAACAGACCCCATCTATGGAAGATGGTTTGATTGATCCGAGCTAGACGAATAGCTCGTTCTAACGAGCCAACGTCTAGGCGGCGTTCTGATTAGCTTGTTGAGAGAAGAGGGGTTGTTGATTCTGTTGCGCCGACATCCTTGTCGTTTCGACTACTGCGCGTCTTCGTGCAATCATACTGACCACCTCTTCATTATGAGATGGGACACCATAGCAGAGGGTTCTCCCTAAGTCAATAACCAGTGTCTCTCGCAGAGTCGCAGCCGGGGGACAATGAAATAGCGAATGACTCAAGCTGTTTGAAGAGACAGTCGTCGACTTTCTGCTCAGACATGGAGTGTGTATCCTTGGTAGGTCTCAGGGCGTGTGAAAGGGGAGACGGCATGAGAAATGAGAGGCTGGTCCGCGTAATTCCATCGGAGCGGGCAATTTGGGTCGGAGGTTCGCTGCTCTAATCTCAGACAAACATGATATGTTTCTGCAGCGGCCCGACCTAGACATCCGCCTTGTAGGCATAGCCGATTCACGAGGTGCCGCAGTCGGCCAAGATGGTTTAGGTGGCATGCCGTTGCGGCCGTCAAAGCATCTGGAGGGAGCGTGTCCGATTTTCGCAGGCGAGCCTCGCAGCAGCCTAACCGTCATGGAATGGGATCTAACCAATACCGATGGCTATATTGTTGATCCCGGCTTCTATCAGGTCATTGTTATGACAACAGCCAGCGATGTCAGCTATCAAGTGTTTGTTGAAGAAGCCTGTCGATCATTCAGCCCCTGTGCCTGCAACAACTGCGCCCCGTGTGTTTTTGATTCGCCCTGTCGACCGCCTTTTGGCGAGCTCTATCTCTCGCTAGATGTTGGAGAAGTCCGCGCATGCAACGGCCTTCGCTTTTCGATAACCATTACATTCGAGTGCGAAGAAGAAGCACCCTAGCCCCCATTGCATCATCCATTTTGAACCCACGCCCGCCTGGCAGGAATACCAGGCGGGCGTGGTAGCGCAAATCTCACCCCTAGCCTGGCAGGGGAACAACGCTCACGGTGTCCTCAAACTGAAATCGCAATTCGTGGATGTAGTAAGTCGCCCATTGGGGGTCACGGTAGCTCAACCCTGCGCGCGCAGAACGGATCTTCCCATCCGGGTGTTCCAGCGGAACAACCACGGAATACTGAAGGTTCAGAATCTCACCAGCTCCCAAATCACTATGTTTTTGGCCGTCACTGGTGATCACCCCAATGACATCCCAGCCTTCGGTGTATGTGGTTGACCAATTCCAATTCGCTGCGTTCAAAACTGGTAGCTGGAGCTTTGCATATACCACTGTATAGACCGTGTTCAGTACACTCTGCGAGTCCTCCGCTACTGTCACACAGGCCATTGGCTCACCCACAATCGAGAATGCATCTCCATCATGTACAGGCAGAAAACAGTAGAGCAGCATTCCTCTATATGTCACATCATCCACGACAAAGCGCCTAGCCATTGCCGGACGCATATCAGTTGTCGTGGTTGAGAGCGTATAAGTTAGGATGTCTCCCGGATTAACTTGCAGAGGGGAGACCTCTGTCGTCAAACCCAGAAGCAGCCACCCATCGCGCCTGTATAGTGGTTCGAGAAGTCCTGAGACATGGATGATCGCAAGAATAGCTGCTACCGCGAGAGCACCCGTGCCGATTATTCGCACGCTGGCAATTCTCGGCAGCCGCGAGAAGCTTAGAAACAGGAAGGCAGCGCCAAGAATGGCACAAATAACGGCAAGTAGCCCCGGACGAATGCTAGCCAGCAGTGCCACAGGAATCACAAAGAGGAGCGTACCGAACAACACGGTGGCAACCCCCCGGACTCCAGATTGCAGGCTTCTGATCCTCATACACTCTCCTTTGGGCTGTCGCTTAGTACTGGTCATTCCGAAGATCAATTTGAGCTGCATTCATGAATTCGAAGCAATCCTGAGTCGTCGCAGCTCCGAGGGGACATTCTAACCGAATGTTCGGCCACCCTAGTACTCCAGACTGAGCATTGCTTATGAGGGCAAGATCCGTGACAGATCTTCATAACCTTCAACACACGCAGGCTCAAGCCACAATGCATCCTTTCTGGCTACGTCAGGTTGTCTAAGATTCCGGCTTTCGCATCTTCGCCGCGAATGGATTAGGATTATTCAATGATTGGGTCAAGATTAAGTCGAACTGCCTTTGAGGGGTGATTCTGTATGAAACGAATGGTGCTATTCTTCGTGCTCGTAGCCTGCATTGGAGTAGCTATCTCGAGCCTTGTCACGGCTGAGCCAGCTGCACGCGGATTTGGATTCGGTGGGGCCATGGGGATGGCTTTCTTCCCAGACATGTCTGGGATTGACACGTTCATGTCAGAGAATGGATTGCCATCAATGGAAAGCTTCTTAGTCGGCTCCGGCGGCAATGGCCGCGGCGGCACAATTGGCGATCTTGTATTTGGCGGCATTGGGTGGGGTCTCATGGGGTTCTCGCAAAGTGATGACTTCCATGCTGAACTGATCTCGGCAGGTGGCGGATTCGATCTTGGCGCGGCTATTGGCGGGAGTGAGGATTCGGTACTCACCATCGGTGTCGTTCTTGGCGCTGGCGCCAATATTCTCTCACTAACGACCTCATTTGATTCTGACTCCGATGATTCCGGGGATGTCGGGCAGTGCGGCATCATTCCTGCTCAGACCAGCCGCGAACTTGTGTATGTCAATGGCTTCGTGCAGCCCTATGTCAGCATGTCGGCGCAACTGCTTCCGTGGATGGGGTTCGAGTTTCGACTCGGATATCTCTTCCCCGTTGTTGGCATGGATGTCGGAGATCTTGTCGGAGTTCCAGCTTCTTCTCTGGAAATGTCCGGACCGACGGTGAGCCTGGGCTTTGTCTTTGGCGGCATCGGCTCGAGCGAAGAGGAACGAGAGACAAAGATCGAGGAAGTCGACGAAAGCGCAGAGGTGCCAGATAAGAACACAGTGTCCGTCAGTAGCGAGGGCACGTTCACTATCGCCGCGGGCGATGAGCTCATCATCGAGAACGGATTGGGTAATATCTCAATCTCATCCTATACCTCCGAAACAACCCAAGCCGACGGCGCGCTCACCGTAGAATGGCAAGCGACACGCACAGCAAAAGAAAAGCGGATTGACGAACTGCAAGTGATTGTCGAGGATGTCAATACTGGAACCCTGCTGGCCACGTCAGGCGATGGTCGCGTCGATTATGTTGTACGCATCCCGAATGGTGTTGATTTGAAGGTGAAGAATGGTGTCGGCAACCTCACCCTCGTCAACCATGAGGCACAAACGATTATCGTCGAGAATGGCGTAGGCGAAGTCCATCTTCAGTCTCTGGACGCCATCGCGCTGATTGTTGCTAGCGGCTTGGGTAAAATCTCGTTGGCAGACGTCAGCGCACAGACACTGCTCGTGGACTTAGGACTGGGCGAGATCAAGATCGACTTATCCGTGAATACCTCAGCGCGGATACTTGCCAGGGCAAAACTAGGCGATGTCTCACTTGAGAGGTTCCCTGGCATGACGGGGGGAGTCAGTGGATTCCTCGGGAAGTCTGCCAACGTTACGTTGGGACACGGTGAAGGAATGATTGAACTCAATGTTGGATTGGGCAAGATCGATATCACCATGACTCAACCCTAGCCCTACCATTTATAGGAGAAAGACGCAAACGGCAACGCAGAGGATTGCGTTGCCGTTTTTTTCCTTACCGAGACACGACTTTCAAAAACAGTTCGTCGCCCAGAGGCCTCCGACTTCACCTCGCAGTGGCCAGGGTCTTCAACACGCCCATCTTCCTTCTTCTCCTCACCCCGCAGTCAGCTCAGGATCGAGTTTGAGGGGTTCTTCGTCGTTCACGGATTCTGCCGAAGATACACATCACTCGAACACTCCAACCTCCTAGACTGAAGCCTTCTCAACGGAGGATCGTCTTTGAGGCAAGATGCAGTCTGCCTTACGCCTCGCAGCCGATTGCAGCCAGAGAGAAAGGAGTAATAATGAGTATCAAAACTTCAATACGCGCGTGCATACTCTTGCTGACTGTTGCCAGCCTTGTCCTTGGAGCGACCTTCTTGGCAGGCGCTTAAGACGATATCGGGCAAGTGAGTATTGCATGCATCTTGGGATTAGGCGGAGAGATATCGGCCATCTCGACCCTGTTCTACTCGAGCAAACTGCCGACATCGCATTGCAGTGTCATTGGTGTTCCTTCTTCCATTGCCACCTGCTTCCACGAAACACGGGAACAGGCAACAACTGAATAGGATCTAGAAACAGAGGCACAAACCCTGAGACAGCGGCCCGTTGGCCTCTGTCTCAGGGGTGCATTACGCTCGCTTCTCTCCATCAGGCGCCACGGTCTTCCACATCTCTTCCGTCGTTTGTACTTGATTGAGGTGGCGATACATCCCGTCTTGTGCCATCAATTCATCGTGTGTGCCTTGCTCTACGATTCGCCCATTCTGCAGTGCGATGATTTGATCAGCATTGCGAATTGTGGACAGACGATGCGCAATGACCACTGTGGTTCGTCCCACCATTAGCCGTTCTAAGGCTTGCTGAATGAGTCGTTCGGTTTCGGTATCCACGGACGACGTCGCTTCATCGAGAATGAGGATCGGAGCATCCCTCAGCACAGCACGAGCGATCGCCAGACGCTGTCGCTGTCCACCTGAGAGTTTGACGCCCCGCTCACCAATGAGGGTCTCGTATCCTTCCGGAAGCTGTTCAATGAATTCGTGCGCATTCGCCACCTGGGCTGCGTTGACCATCTCCTCGTCAGACGCCCCCGAACGTCCAAACAGGATGTTTTCGCGAACGGTTCCGTGGAATAAGAACACTTCTTGCAGCACGATGCTAATCTGCTTGCGCAAGCTATTCAGTGTGAGATGGCGGATGTCAACGCCGTCCAGGGTGATGGCACCGTCAGTCACGTCATAGAATCGCGGCAGCAGCATCGACAAGGTCGTCTTGCCTACGCCAGTGGGACCTACCAGGGCGATGACCGAGCCAGGAGCAATGTCCAGATCAATATCTTCCACGACCATCTCTCCCTCGCTGTAGCGGAAGCCTACATGTTCAAAGCGAATGGCGCCCTTGGCCTGTCCAGCAATCTCCTGAGCATCGGCTGCTTCAGCTACGTCAGGATCCTGCTCCAGAAGCTCGACAATCCGGTCGGCTCCGGCCAATGCCTGTTGAATGTTCTCCCAGACGCCGCTCAATGCGCGAACGGGCTGATAGAGCAATTCCAGATAGAGAAAATAGGCGACCAAATCAGCCAGCGGCAGGGTCCCTCCCAGAACCAATTTTCCGCCAAAATAGATAAGCACGATGGTGCCGAGAGATGCCGTAAATTCAACAGAAGGATGGAAGACGGCCATCAGTCGTAAGGCTCGCAATAGGGAATCGCGATGTCGAACAATGCGATGCCAAATACGATCGCCTTCATCCCCTTCTCGCGTGAACGCTTGAATCTCGCGAATGCCCGAGATGTTGTCGTTCAGCGCTGCATTGAGTTCTCCCAATTCGACTTGTCGTTTGCGAAAGGCGGGGCGTACGAACTTCGCAAATCCGCGCATCGCCAGAACAATGAAGGGAATCGGCATCATGCTCAGCAAAGCGAGTTGCCAACTCATGCTCATGAGGATTGCAGAAACCCCTGCGAGCATCAGTATGTTAACCAAGACATCGGGGATGGCATGCGCAACCAGCTGTTCGAGGAGCGTGGAGTCGTTGACAGTACGTGACATGAGCTGCCCCGTCTGCTTGTCCTCGTAGAAACGCAGCGACAGCCGCTGCAGATGTCGATAGACCTCATTACGCACATCAGCGACTACGTGCCAACCGGCCACGTGAGCAGAGTAACTTCGGATGAATCGCATGAGGCCACGGATGACATAGACGGCAAGCGCCAGAATGGCCAGCCGGGCGACCAGAACCATGGTGTCTGGTCCCGCATCGGGGGCCGTCACTGCATTGATCATTGCCCTGACCAGCCAAGGGCCGATCAGCTGAACGCCCACGAGGACAATCATGCTGGCCATCGTAAGAGCGAGTGGTAGTTTGTAGTGTTTAACATGGTGGAGCATCGAGCGTAGCGAATTCAATTCTTCACTTCTCCAATCTGAGGTTGCAATTCTTCATTCCGAAGGACAGGAGAGCAACGGCCAACGTCCTCGGCTAGTTTTTGGGACTCGCAAGCATTGTACTTGGATCGTCCCTAGTCCGTAGGCATAACGCAATCTGAATGCAAGGGGGTGTAACTGGCAGGGGCCCCTTCCGGCACTATCTCACGGCTCGAATGGTGACTAGATCTGCAGACTACAGGTAGTGATGCTAAGTGACCTCCCATCTGTAAGGCACTCACAAACATCATCAGGCATAACAAAGACTGAACGGCGGGAGCTGCAACTCTTCCTCCCGCCGTTCATCAGCACTTCATCTAATGAGTTGGCGGCAGCTACTCCTTCAGACTAGGGCTGCGTAATCAGCAGTGTGTACTCAAATATTTCGTCGTCGAAGTAGCTCTCGATAACAATGTAGTAGGTCCCTGCTTCCAGCGTCTGCTCGATTCGGCTCCATGATCCGTTCGAGTCGTCGTTGAAGGTAATCTCCCACAGATCTTCGTCATAGATAGCCAATGTCGTGTCATTGGACTCAGAGGATCCGCTTCGGGGACCGGTTTCAACTATCACCGTCATAGCTTCGTTGAGTATGACCTTGAACGAGTCGAAGTCGCCTTCTGTGCCAATGGCAGCTTCGATCAGCAATGCCTCTCCTGGAACCCATTCGATCAGCTCGGATGTCTCATTGGTATCGTTGGGTTCCGTCTCAGACACGGTTCGTACAGATGTTGCTAGGGCACGCAGCCGATAGGGAAGTGGCGGCATTCCGTATTCATCGATCTCAACCGTGATGATGTAGTCTCCCGCTTCCAGTGACTGAGACACGCGACTCCAGCCCGACTCGCCGTTGCTGTCACTCTCAGCAAGCAGGGTTCCATCGGGAGTGTAAAGAGATAGGAGCGTATCGTAATCGCCTCCATCTCCCTGGGCCTCTGTGTAAATCTGAACAAGGGCGGAGGCTTCGATTGTCAAAGAGAAGAAGTCAATCGTGTCATCGGCGTCAAGCAGTCCGTCGATGTTCCACACCATGGCATTCTCAGCTTGTGGTGTCAGCTCAGTAGCCTGAGTCGACGTATTGTTCGGCTCAGCATCTGCGATCAGAAATACGGGAATGATCGACAAGCTGTACTTCTCGATGCCTTCTAGCGGGAATACTGTCTCTTCAATCCTCAAAGCAAAACGGTCTCCCGGCTGAGGGCGAACCAGTAGTTGACTCCAGTAGCCGTCTCCTGAATCATCGTCGGCGGCAATGGGGAGATAGCGCTGCTCTACGTCGTCATATCTGTAAAGAACAAGGAACGTATCCCCGGATGCTGCCCCGCCCGTACGAATCAGGATCGCATTGGCTTCGTCTGGCAAACCGTCTTCTGCGATCTTGAATCGATAGAAATCGGCATCCCCTGCTGGCAATGAGGATGCAAACAAACGGACCAATCCAGAAAGTTCGCCAAGGTCATCCGACTCGACCAATCCGTCATTCGATTCGACCTCAAAACCATTGAGAACAACGAGGGAATAGCTTTGCACAGCGCTGTCGATACTGTCAATGCGAATGCGATACGTACCCACACTAAGTATGGATTGAAGGAAGCCTTCATCTGTGGCAGCAACAAATGTGTCTTCCGCGTCAACCAGCAGTGCACGGATTCCCGACAAGCCCCCTTCGCCTTCTGCGAGAACAAGAATCGTTGCTGGATTCCCGACAACATCGAATGTGTACCAATCCAGTTCCCCAGGATATTCTAGCTCTCCCGACACG
>CAZKDW010000032.1:0-7505 GCA_964551625.1 uncultured Thermotogae bacterium
AGCCCGGTCTCTTCCCAAGCTTCGCGAAGTACGGCAGCCTCGGGATCTTCATCTTCTGGGCGTGTGCCTGCCGGAACTTGAGGGGCATCGTCAGGAAAGTCGACGTGATCGAACACCAGCAGCCGACTTCCATGGGTAATGTAGGCGAATACCTTATGTTTCAGATCCATTCACAGCCTCCAACCCCGGCTCGGAACCTCCTCAGTGTGTGCCAATTGAGAATTGATTCCCAAGCCAGCTAATCATGACGTCCTGCCAGGAGGTATCCCGGCAGGACGCTATATAACATTACCTATTCGCTGCGACTGAGGATTTCCAGAAGGTGATATCCAAACTGTGTTTGGACTGGGCCGTGAACTTCGCCGACAGCGTCGTTGAATACGACTTGGTCAAATTCAGGGACCATACGGCCTTTCTCGAACTCGCCCAGATCTCCACCTGATGAACCCGATGGGCATTTCGAGTGTTCAGCTGCCAGCGTTGCAAAATCGGCGCCATTCTCGATTTGCGTCTTCAACTCGTTACAGAACTCTTCTGTTTCCACCAAAATATGTCGTGCTGTTGCCTTAGGCATTGTTCCTCCGTTTTCTCTTCAATTGAAGAGTGCTACCGATATTTCGGACATGGTACATGGATTTGCCGTTGTCTTCATCACCCTGTTGCAGGAGCTAATTTAAGTCGATGGGTGTTTCTTGCGGACGGGACGCAATCTCGATCAGGCAGGGGATCTGGAATTGACGATCCCAGTTCCAGACATCGTTGTCAATGACGATGCGGATGACGTCGGGATTGGTCAAGGCATCGACTTGCTCACGGCCCGTTCCGTCTTCAAGAGCGTGAATCAGGAGCCCCATGACAGCTCCATGTGAGCAGATTCCAACTGTCTCAGCCAAACTTTCTCGAACAATCTCTCGAACGGCTGCAAGAAATCGACTCTGCGCTTGGCGATTGCTCTCGCAACCGGGTAAGGCAAAATCGAAATCGTTCCACGATTGCTGCCAAATGGGAATGAAATCGTCAACCAATATCTTTGAGATCATGCGTTCATGCAGCCCTTGCCGTTGTTCAATATCCAGATTTACGGCCTTTGCGAACGGTCCGATCGTCTGCATGCAGCGAAGATAGGGGCTGGAAAAGACTTGGCCAATGCCCAATGGTTTGAGCAAATCAGGCAACTGAGATGCTTGAGCCAACCCCCTCTCGCTGAGCGGCCATTGCGCATCGGGGATACGAATTGATGGGCGGCTCTGGGCATGGCGAATGAAATAGAGTGTCTTCTTCATAACGTACTAAGCGTACGGCAAGTACTGCTGCGTCGCACTATCAGTCCGAGAGGGAATCCACTCTAATTTCAGGAGCCCCGTTTGTCATAACTGAGCAATCGGCTCTATTTCTCTACTTGACCCCGCCCGTTTCTCCTGTAGGATGAACGCTTAAGGGGGTTCCGTGAAACAATTGAAGAAGTCTCAGATCTATTCATTCGCGATTTTTATTGCCGTGACTCTATCGGCCCTGTGTGCAGGGCAAAGTGTGCGGGAGGCTGAATCAACATGGCCTGATCTGTCAGGCGATTGGGCAATGATTCAGGTTCTGGTGGCTACGGCAGACCTGCCGATCGTTGGATCGTTGTTCATTGACACAATCGTGGGTGCCTTGACGCACATCACGCAATCGGGATCTTCTCTTATCTTGCAGGATCGCTATTGTTTCACAGATACGGATCCATCTACGTTCCTGTTCACCACCAGTATTGCCGACATCGTCATGCACTCCATTCTGCCTGAGCCACGAACAGTGATACTGAGCTTGGAAGATTGTGACATTCGGTTCACTCAAGGCTGGCATACAGAAGTTCGCGGTGCCGTTCTCGAAGATCCAGAGAATGACCCGCTTCCCATCGACCCCGAAGACCCTCGATTGATCGATCTGGAAGGAGATGGACATCCGGGCATGACGATTGCGGCCTCGATTCTCCGTATGTTCACCGGAGAGGGCTACGCTGTGCAGCGATATCGGTATCAGTTGGATGGAACCGTATTCGACGCGAATACCATTATTGGCTACATCGATTGGACATCAGAACAAACGGTGGTTGAAGCCACCAATCCCTTATTCATGGAG
Organism: uncultured Thermotogae bacterium; assembly: GCA_964551625.1. Classification (GTDB taxonomy): domain Bacteria; phylum Bipolaricaulota; class Bipolaricaulia; order UBA7950; family UBA9294; genus SPBW01. The sequence continues at coordinate 2,122 of CAZKDW010000032.1, forward strand.
ACCTTCTCCGACGATACAGACCCAGACCCCACAAAGCACAGGTTTGTCATGATCCGAGTCGATGAGACGTGGACCTGCGAAACGTTGAGGGAACAGCTACCAGCAATTCTGGGATTGCTCGACTTCTAGACCTTCCAACAAATAGGGTTCGCGTCAACCGTTTGTTTGTCTCTAAGAGAACGCAGGATTTCTAGATCACGCGTGAGGAGCAAGCGCTTCTCTTCGAAGCATTGCGTCTACTGAAGGACCCGTGTACCGTGTCTAGGAATATGGAGGTGTCACATGGGCATTCTCGAAGGAAAGAAAGGCCTTATATTCGGCGTCGCCAATGAGCGCAGCATTGCCTGGCATATCGCGCAGCATGCAGTAGAACAAGGAGCGGAGTGTGGTTTCTCGTTCTTGCCAGGAGAGAAGATGGAAGCGCGCGTTCGTAAGACATTGGCCAAGGGCGGATTGGAGGACTCTTGGATCTTTCCCTGCGATGTCAGTTCGGATGAGGATCTCGATCGATTGTTCGAGGCTGCACGATTACAGTTCTCTTCGTTAGACTTTGTTGTTCATTCAGTTGCCTATGCAGACCGCGAGTATCTCAAACCAGGTACATTCGCGAGTACGCCACGATCTGTTTTTGCCCAAGCGTTGGATATCTCTGCCTATACGCTCATTGCCATCGCTGGCCGAGCAACTCCGCTGATGCCCGATGGAGGATCAATTCTTGCCCTCAGCTACTACGGTGCCGAAAAAGCAGCATCAGGCTACAACGTTATGGGCGTCGCCAAATCGGCGCTTGAGTCTGCAGCCCGATACTTGGCAGCCGAACTTGGCGGACAAGGAATTCGCGTCAACTCGCTTTCTGCGGGCCCCTGCCGCACGCTATCCGCGATGGCCGTTGGCGGCATCGAGACGATTCTCAAGAAGGTAGAAGCGTCAGCGCCATTGCAGCGCAACATTGAGACGGCTGAAGTGGGAAAATCCGCGATCTACTTACTTTCGGATATGTCGTCGGGCGTGACTGGAGAGACCCATCACGTCGATGCCGGATACAGCGCAATCGTCACATAGCGAGATGAGGCCTCGGATTATCATCATTTGGCCAAACCTTTTTGATGGCGCTCCAACGCCAAGATCAACCGCTGATCACGTCAATCCTGCTGGTCTATGGAGGACTCCTGGGGGACCCTCATACTCCGATCTGTTGCTCTTGTTCTTGGACCCTCGCATTCGCTACGCGTAGGCAGGAGTTAGCGTTGGTCCTATCGTGAGATCATTGAGACATCGAAAGACGTTCGATACCCTCACATCACACGCTCCATGATCGAACAAAGGAGATCTCATGCTCAAGGTTAACGAGTATTTTGACGGCAAGGTGAAGTCGATTGGTTTTGAGGATGCCAAAGGGCCAGTGACCTCTGGCGTGATGGAGCCCGGAGACTACACGTTCTCAACAAGCTCAAAGGAACTGATGATTGTTGTAACTGGCGCACTGACAATCAAACGGCCTGAGGATGCTGATTGGGTAACATTCCCTGCTGGCGAGTCCTTCCGAGTTTCGGCAAACGCTTCCTTCGAGGTGAAGGTAGAAGGACCGACGGCCTATATCTGTCGTTACGGCTAGGATCGTATTTAGCAGCGGAATAGAGGCAAGGAAATGATGCGGGCCGGCATCAATTGATACCGGCCCGCTAGACGTTTATTCGTAACGCAATGCGTCGACAACAGGGAGCTTCGATGCTCGCCATGCTGGCCATAATCCGGCGAATGCACCAAGCAAGAATGAGCCAAGCAGCGTTGCCCCGATGAGTCCAAAACTCACAACCGTGATAATGTCGATGCTGAATGCCCTACCGATGAACACCGACGCTAGTTCGCTGAGTCCCAGCCCTAGGATTGTGCCAACGATACCTCCCACAAGCCCCATGAGGCCTGATTCAATGAGGAAGATCGTCCATACGTGGCTGTTCTTCGCCCCGACCGCCTTCATGACGCCAATCTCTTTCGTTCGCTCAAGGACTGACGTGAACATCGTATTCATTACGCCGACCCCGCCAACAAGAAGTGAGATGCCTGCGATACCCGCAAGAAACGCGCTGATGATCGATGTCATCTGTCCGATGGCATCACTAATGTCGGTATAGGTGACCGCCGAAATGTCAGAACCACGATCATTGAGTGCTGCCTCTACACGATCCGCCACCTCATCCACATCGTAATCCTCTTCGATACGAACGAGAGTCACGATCACATCATCAGCTGGTCCCCAGAGAAGATCCATCGTCTCATAGGGGACACTGATCGTGTCGCCATCAGAGCCTCCACTGAATTGCATACCACCGAAGCCTGGTCCCGAATCGTCTTCCTCTTCTTCGGGCGGAGCCATGATTCCGATGATCGTGAGGTTCAATTCATTGGAGCCGTCGCCGGCCACAAGAATCGTATCACCAACATCGACGCCAAGTCGCTGCGAGATTTCAAAATCGAGAACGGCAACGTTGACGTCGCCGGGCTCGAAGAGTCGCCCTCCAGGAAGGACTTCTAGTTTTCCGGTAAATGACTCAAACTCGGTCATCAACTCGGTCGACAGTCCAGAAACCGGAAGGAATCCCTGAAGAACCTCTCCGTCTGCGTCAGGCTGACCTTGAACAAATCCAGTGCGGCTCCTAACTGCGGCCGCAACCTTGACTCCTTCAATGGAGCGAAGCAGCTCCAAATCCAGAGCGAATTCTTCAGCGCCGCCGCCATTGTGAGCCCCCGGGCCGAACATGCTTTCATCCATGACGACAAACGTGTCGACACCAAAGACACCGGATACTTGTTCCTTAATCGTCTTGTCAAATGCCAACCCAATGGAAATAAGCGTAACAACAGCCGTAATCCCAATAAGCACACCGATGACGGTCAGCCAGCTTCGAAGTCGTCGATGAATGATGCTCCGCAGAGCAAGTCCAAAGAAATCTAGGAACTTACGCATTGGGCTCACCATCCTTGGTCAAAGAACTCTCTGGCTTGCGTGTATCAATGCACCCATCGCGAAGTCGTACAATCCGATCGGCAATCTCTGCTGCCTCGGGATCATGGGTGACAATGATGACGGTCTTCCCGTCTCGTGTACTAAGCTGCTTCAGCAGGTCGAGAATCGATTGCCCGCTCTCCGTATCCAGATTGCCCGTGGGCTCATCCGCCAAGATGATCTCGGGATCATTGGCCAGAGATCGCGCCACCGCCACTCGTTGGCGCTCGCCGCCGGAAAGCTCGTTCGGCCTATGCCGAATTCGTTCGGCTAGTCCAACCTTCTCCAGAAGATCCTTCGCCTTGCGATGTCGCTCAGACTTGCCGATACCTTGGAAGATCATCGGCAATTCGACATTCTGCAATGCGCTCAAGGTCAGAACGAGATTGAACGTCTGAAAGACGAACCCTACTTTCTGGCCACGAAACGTCACCAACTGGCTCTCTTTCAGATCTTTCAGATCTGAACCGTCTATCATGGCTACGCCATCAGTCGGGACATCCAGTGCACCGAGAATGTGCATCAGTGTGGATTTTCCAGACCCAGAAGGACCCATGATGGCCACAACCTCACCCTTCGCAATCTCCATGTCTAGTCCACGGAGCGCTCGCACCAAGGTTTTTCCTAGCTTGTAGTCCTTGGTGACGCCCTTCATGCTCATCAACGGCATGGCTTAGCCCTCGCCTTCAACCACGGTATATTCGACGAGCTCAAGAGAGAAGGTCTCCACCCATTCGCCATCTCGGAGTTCTTCGGCACGGATCAACGGTGAGATGTAGACGGGATTTGTTAGCGCAAAGGCTACGGTCATCCGCACATTCTCATCATCCTCATCGATGTATGACCCCTGGAGACACCAGATATCCGCAATGGTGACACCGACAATGCTCTTGAATAGACCGCCGCCAGGGAGCAGATAATCCTGACCTTCTTGGAGTCGATCTCGCTGATCCATCAGAGCAGTGAGTGATGACATATCGGCATCGTGCCCTCCGCCTGAGGAAACGGATGCAGCTCCAAACATGAACCCAAAGCCTGTCGCCAATTCATCTTCGTTACCCGTCTGTTCAGTCACCATGCGAACCGTATAGCGATCATCACCATACGAGGTCACTACGAGCTCCAGTATCTGTGGTTCGCTCGTATCTTCGGATGTTACGGTGTAACGCATCGTCGTTGTTCCAAGAGGGAACACGTCCAAATCCGATTGAGCGATTGCTCCCAGGCTCACGCTGAGCAATCCGACAGCAGTCAATACTCCAAGAAATCGTTTCATAATCTCTCCTTCATTCCTCTTCACGTACGATCTCCATCGTAGCCCTTCGCGATGGAAATCTCGTGGAGATGGCTTGTTAATTACTTGTGTTCGATTCATTCACGGAGTCCTCCAACGTGGAAGCCTCCATCTCCAAGGTCTCAATCCGGTGTTGCAGCTCCAGGATTTGGGCCGCATTGCGAGCCGCTGCGTCTTCGGAGACATCGAGCCGTTGTAGCACGTCGTCCATTTGATCCCCTGCTTCAAGAGCCTGTCTGCGGAAATTTCCGCAGCCCGCTAACATCATTATTAGAAGGATCATCGTAAGAACGAATGCGACACCCTTTTTCACGTTCCCGTTCATGGTGTCCCACCTTCTTCGGCAGCCTCTGGCGCTACCGCTTCTTTCCCTCTGAACTGGCTCTGATAGAGCCGGTAGTAGGCACCGCGCTGTTTGATCAGCGCTTCATGATGTCCCTGTTCAACAATCTCTCCGTCCTCGATGACGACAATTTTGTCGGCATTCCGAATGGTTGAGAGTCTGTGTGCGATCACGAAACTGGTTCGCCCCTTCATGAGTTCCAGTAGGGCTCCCTGGATCTGGACCTCGGTTCTTGTATCCACCGAACTGGTGGCTTCATCGAGAATAAGAATGCGGGGGTCAGCCAGAATGGCTCTGGCAATGGCGATCAGCTGTCGTTGTCCTTCAGATAGATTGGCTCCACGTTCGGACAACTCGGTGTCGTATCCCTCAGGAAGCCGTCGGATGAAGCGATCGGCATTGGCTAAAGCGGCTGCCTCGATGACGTCTTCATCGGAGGCATCTAGTCTTCCATAGCGAATGTTCTCCATCACAGATTCCGCAAAGAGGAACGATTGCTGGAGGACGATGCCCAATTGACGACGGAGAGAATCCTTGCGTACAGCACAGATGTTTTTTCCGTCGATCTTGATCGTGCCAGCATTGATGTCATAGAACCGGGTCAACAGATTGACAATCGTTGTTTTGCCTGCTCCTGTGGGGCCGACCAAGGCAATCGTTTGTCCAGCATCGGCGTGGAGACTTACATTCTTGAGCACAAGGACATCGGGTACATAACCAAAATCAACATGATCGAACGT
>CAZKDW010000032.1:7605-11610 GCA_964551625.1 uncultured Thermotogae bacterium
AACAAGGCAGACATCGCCTCTTTGGCAACCAGCTTGTCTATGGCCAATCCCATGAGATAGGGCCCCAACAAGGCCATGGTTGTCCCGACCGTGGCGAGAACAAACACTAGAATCAGAGTCGCTTGATGTGGGCGCAGATAGCCGATCAGCCGTCGTGCCGATCCCTTGACGTTCTTGGCTTTCTCAAACCGCATGCCATGGCCGCCACCCGGGCGCATCATATTTTTGGGTCGAGAGGGTGTCTTCGATTGCGAGCGATCGTTAGGAGACATTGGCTGTCACCTCCCCGGCGGAAGAGCTGCCATTCGATGGAAGTTCTCCAAGCTGCGACTCGTAAATCTCACGGTAAATGGCGCTATGCTCCAACAGCTCGGAATGTGTTCCCATGGATTCGATCCGCCCTTTGTCCAGAACAAGAATCTTATCTGCGAGCAGCACGGTGCTGATACGTTGGGCGACAATGAAGCGTGTCGTTGCATTTGCGGAATCCGAGATCAGGCGATCGAGAGCATCCTGAAGCTTGACTTCCGTCTCAATATCGACGGCACTCGTGGAGTCATCCAGGATGAGAACCTGCGGCTTCACAAGCAATGCCCGGGCAATGGCAATGCGCTGACGTTGCCCTCCCGAGAGGGTTACCCCACGTTGGCCAACCACTGTGTCATAGCCTTCAGGCAGGACATCGATAAACTCAGCCGCTTGAGCGGCAATGGCTGCTGCGCGAATTTCGGCATCTGTCGCATCAACCCGGCCATAGGCAATGTTTTCGCGAATCGTTCCGCCAAATAGAACCGCTTCCTGTAGTGCAATGCCGATATTCGATCGTAGGGATTCGAGTTTCAGATCCCTCAGATCCACATCGTCGAAGGTAATTCGTCCTGCATTCACATCATAGAATCGCGGGATTAGGTTAATCAGCGTCGACTTGCCAGAGCCCGTTGCCCCAAGAATAGCCACGGTTTCTCCTGCTTCGGCCGTGAAGGAAACGTCAGTGAGGATCGGCGCTGCATCGGTTTCCCCATAGCTGAAGCTCACCTTCTCGAATGAAATCCTTCCCTTCGGTGTTTTCAAAGCCTGTGCATCGGCCTTTTCTTTGACCCTTGGCTCGGAATCAAGAACCTCAAGAATGCGGCTCGCCGAGGCATCGGCCGCAGCAATGGGTGCCAGCATTCCCGCCAGCATCATCAGTGGGAATAGGGCAAACGTCAGGTAGTTAATCGACGCAACGATCTTACCGACGGTCATATCTCCAGCCAACGTGGCTGTGCCGCCAAACCAGATGATTCCAATGACGCCAAAATTGAGAATGAGGGTCATCGTCGGCATAAGGACGGCAACCAAGCGCATCACTTGGATGTTCTTTTGCATAAGCGACACATTGGCTTCTTCAAATCGTTCCACTTCATGCCGCTCACGAACGAATGCCTTGACGACACGCACACCAGCCAAATTCTCTTGTAGTACGGTATTTAGCCTGTCCAATCTTTTTTGTACCCACAGGAACATGGGTCGGACCTTGCGGGCAAACCAGGTGACAAGTATCAGGATGACGGGAATGAACGCCGCCATCATCAGCGCCAACTTGGGGCTGGTAATGGCCAGAAGAACCGACGCACCGATGGCCCAAACAGGAGCCCTCGTGAGGATGCGAAGGGCCATCATCACGATCATCTGAGTCATGTTGATGTCTGAGGTTGATCGCGTAATGAGGTTCCCTGTCTTCAACTCGTCGAGGTTGGCAAAGGAGAAGGATTGGACCTTTCGAACCAAGGCGGAACGGACGTCATGTGAAAAATTCTGAGCGACGCGCACAGAGAGGTAGTTGTTTCCCAGCGCAAGCAATGCGGAAAGCAACGCCGCTCCTAGCATGATCAACGCCGTTGTCCAGACCACACGCAGATTTCCTGTGGCAATTCCCTGGTCAATAATGCGTTGGGTCAATCGTGGAATCAGAAGGTCGGCTGCCACCATCCCCAAAAGTAAGACTAGGGCAACGACGGCATACAGGCGATACGGCTTGACGAAGCGATAAAGTTTGAAAAGCGACTTCATTCGGACACCTCTTCGGGTTCTTCGGTGCCCGCAGACACCTCATCAAGTTGGTTGGCATCCGCAGGCACTTCTTTACGATTCTTAGTACCAGCGGACTCTTTCTTATCTTCTCCTGCGTGGAGGAAGCGGTGAATGTAACAAGGATGTGGATCTCCAGGCGCGAGATGCTCGTACAACCTTGTGAGTAACTGTTTCAGCGTCGATTGCTCATCAACTGTGTAGATCGAGTTAAGCGCATCTTCCATTTCTCGAAATACACGCTTCGCCTGAATGCGTGTGTCATTGGCTTTGTCTGTCAGATACACTCGGACAACTCGCTGGTCAGCCTCATCACGTTTCCGCTCGATCCACCCGTCGCGCTCCATCCGTTGAAGCATGTTGGTCACGGATGCAGGGCTAATGTGCATGGAACGAGCCAGATCTCGCTGTGACATGCCATCGTTGTGCCAAAGGTGGATCAGGGCATAGCCCTGCCCGCGGTGAAGGCCAATCTCTTCCATGTGCACACGCATGCGATGACCCGACATGCGGCTCACCTGGACAAGCAATTGATTGACCGTCATTTCCTCAGTTGATTTGCGCTCTTCATTCATTCGTTAGCCTCTCAAAGATATGATTCCTAATCATTAGGCCGCTAACTATATGGCGAAGGCAAGACGTTGTCAAATGGAGTCGCGATCCATCCTAACTAGGACAAGGACACAAGCAGCACACCCGCAGCAACCAACATGATTCCAATGAATGCACGAGCTGTCGGCCTTTCCTTGAGGAAGAGAACGCTATAGACAAAGGCAAACAGCAACGTGGATCCCCGAACAGGCGAGATCACGCTTGCCGGCGCCAGATTCAGCGCGTGAAGCCACAATAGCCAGCCAAAGAATGCTCCACCGACTGCCAACACGACGAAGATGATGCCTCGGCGGTCGACTCGACGTGGTATCCGCGGTCTCAGAAGCGGCAACAGCGCGAACATCCCAAGAGCGCCAGAAAGGGCAAACACCAGCAGCAGAGTTTCAGGAGTCATACCCTCTTGAAGGGCCAGTTTTGCGGGAACCGTTTCAGCAAAGCCCCAGAGAACGCCTGTGATCAATGCGAAGGCAGCCCCAAGCCACGCCTTCGGTCGAGCAGAATGACGCTGCTCAGTAAGGAATACGGCCCCTGCGATAACGAGCATGGCGGCGATGATGACCGTCCAGACTAACGGCTCCCCAAGAACAAGGACTGCGCCCAATACACCCCACAGCGGCGCTGTGCTGGAGAGGGTAGTCGTCTGATGCGCTGACGTGCGTTCCATCGCCATCAGATAGAAGAGACCACCGAATGTGGAGTCCAGGACTCCAGCACTCGTCGCAAGCAGAATCGGCCACCAGCCAGGAAAGGCGAGCTTCTGCGTCGCGAGTGCATAGATGAGGGCGAGTACAGAAACCAACAACCATCGCGCAAGGATATAGCTGATCAGGTCCATGTGTCGGATGCCTGGTTTGGCAGCCGTCATCCCAATGGCCCATGCTGCTGCTGCTGAGATGGCAAGAAGAATTGCAGGATTGGGCACGCTGCCTCCAGTTTGTACGCACTGTCTGAGATCAGCGGAGTGTACGAGGCCTGCGTCTGAACAGCAATTACCGTAAGGAAAGCCACACGCAAGAGCATCCCCATTCGTACCCAAAGGCATCGGGGGGATGTCTCGACAAAGATTTAGTGTATAATTATAGTCAACTACTAGGAATTCAGGAGGTCGATCGTGAGATCAACCCAAAGCCTTAGGCATCTCCGCATGTCAGGAATCATTGGATCCGTACTGGCCTTAGTCGGCCTCGTAGGCATGATTGCATTCACTCAAGCGGATACCGGCACGGAGTTGCTTGACGAAATTCGTGCCGAGATGATCCCCGTCGAGGGCGCAGAGACAGACTACGGTATTCCTCTCTCATTAGACTCTCTGCCGCAGTTTGT
>CAZKDW010000033.1:0-11337 GCA_964551625.1 uncultured Thermotogae bacterium
AATGATGGATCTGTATTGGAATTCCGCATTCCTCTTGATTCAGGCGATAGCCAAGACAAGGCGTTGGCCGTCGGTTCTGAGGTCATCATCATCCTGGCCTATCACAACTCTAACGATAGCCTCACGGCGCGACACAGTGAGCGTTCAACCTCATCTCTCATGCTTGACGACTAGGAGGCACCATGAGTTTCTTCGCGGACTTGGCCTATGGAACGTATCTCGGACCCCTTCCAATGATTGCCGTCATTGGATTGCTCACCTATGTGATCATCCTGGCAACAGCCATCCTGGCCTCAGGCAAGAAATGGAGCAAGCGACTCCGGCGAGTGCCCGTGAAGGTTCACCGAGCCATGGGAGGCCTGGCCATTGTTCTTGCTACACTTCATCTGCTCATGGGAATCTCTTTGTACGTATGACGTTCTCGCGCGGTAAGGACGCATCACTCGGATAGTCCCTTTCGCGCCAAATCAAGAGAACGCATCGTGTTCTCCAAGGAACAGGATCCACCGATCCTGTTCCCGTTCCCTCAGTATTCATCCCTCTGCCCGAATTCAGCACTCTCTACCCATTCGTTGGGGCGATCGAAGTACTCGACAAGAGATCCAACAAGTAGGAAGTGCTCTTTCTCAGCATCGGCGAGTCGAGTAAACAATCCCCCTACAGCAGCGTCATTGGCAATGGCCGACTGCTCACGATAGAAGGATTCCGTCTGCTGTTCGATGGCCAGGGCCTGCCGCAGTACGGCAAGAAGGCCTGCGTCAGAAGAGATTGCCGAGGCTCCTCCCTCAACAGCGCCGCGAATCCACTCTTGGGCTGACTGGAGCAGATTCGAGGCCTCCACTCCAGCAGTATCCATTTCGCGCAACATCGCAGCATGCTGCGCCTCTTCGTCCGCGAAGAATGCAAGCACCTTTGCGGCACTCGGATCGCTGGTTACTTGAGCTGCTTCTCGATACGCCGCTTCTGCCTTCTTCTCCAGTTGGATCGCCTGTTCAATGATCGACGTCATAGCACACTCCCTTCTTCTCTACTCTTGGATTCCAAGCCATTGCGATTCCGTAACAGGGTCAACAGTCAGCGTCGATGCCCGTAGATGGAAACATTCGCCAGAAGACACGATTCTCTCTCCATCCACCGTCATCATAACCAGTCGGCCGTTGCCATCTACATCTGTGGCCACACCTTCGATGGAAGCGTGTCCGGCCACTACCTCAACGCGCACGCGCCGTCCCAACGTCAGACAAGCCTTCCGATAGGCATCGAAATCAAGAGGATTTTTTGCGGTCGCAACAAGCGCTCTAACGATGTTTTCCGCCCACTCATCACGCTTAATGGCATCCGTAAACGTGGCTACACACGTTGCCGTCTCCAATGGCGCCTGCATCAGGTTCAGACCGATACCCACTAACGAGTGGACGCCGTCTGATTCAATCAAGACTCCCGCGATCTTCAGACCGTCGGCAAGCACATCATTGGGCCACTTGAGGCCAGCAGGGATTGAAGCAGCCCTGAGAACTCGCACCAAGGCAACTCCAGCTTTCAGAGAGAGAAGGGGATCAGCAGACAGGATAACGGTAGCATAGAGTCCGCCACTTGGAGAAATCCAGGATCGTCCAAATCGTCCTTTGCCATTTATCTGGTGATCGGCAACCACAGCATCTCCCGCCGTGGCGCTCCCTTCTTTGATCAGACGCCTGGCCTCATGCTGCGTCGATATCGTCCGCTCCATGTAATGAATGGTCCCGTCCATACCTGCCTCTCTACTTCCGATGGTTCTCCGAGTAGTTGATTCTAGCGTATTTGCGCTCCACCGATCTTGACCGTATCTGGCTATCTTGGTAGTCTTTTGAGCTCGTGCACCATCACTCTGGCGAACACGTTACCACAAGAAGAGGAGAACCCATGACGCGAACGTTTCTAACTTCGGAATCTGTGACTGAAGGTCATCCAGACAAGATCGCAGACCGGATATCTGATTCTGTACTCGATTCTATCCTTGCCGACGATCCTCAAGCCCATGTTGCTTGCGAGACATTCTTAACAACGGGGCTCGTTCTCGTTGGAGGGGAGATCACGACGACGACGTACGTCGATGTCCCAACCATCGTTCGAGAAGTTCTTCGTTCCATCGGCTATGACAAGACAGGGCTAGGCTTCCACTATCAAGATTGTTCCGTACTGTCAGCCATCAAGGAACAATCGACAGACATTGCGTCTGCTGTTGACCATGCCTCCGAAGTTCGCAATGCTCATTCCAAGGATCCCTTCGATGTCATTGGTGCAGGCGATCAAGGCATCATGTTTGGCTACGCTCGATCTGATACAGACGTACTCATGCCGCTTCCCATCATTCTAGCGCACCGATTGACTCAGCGGTTGGCTGAAGTCCGTAAGGATGGGACCGTTCCCTTCCTTCGCCCTGATGGGAAATCGCAAGTCACTATCGAATATGAAGGCGACCGCCCAGTTCGTGCCGCCACGGTGCTGATTGCAGCACAGCATGACCCTGATGTTGGCAATGAGACAATCGAAGCCGAGGTTTTGGCACATGTCATTCGTCCCGTTCTCGGAGATTGGCTTGACGACGACACGACACTGCTTGTCAATTCATCGGGCCGCTTTGCGATTGGCGGACCGGCATCCGATGCCGGTGTCACGGGGCGCAAGATTATCGTCGATACCTACGGAGGATTTGGATCGCACGGAGGCGGCGCGTTTTCGGGCAAGGATCCGACGAAAGTTGATCGATCAGGATCCTACATGGCCCGCTACGTGGCCAAACACTTGGTAGCCGCTGGGTTGGCTTCCAAGGTCGCCGTCCAAGTCGCCTATGCCATCGGCCGCGCAGCTCCGTTGGCAGTCAATGTGGATGCGCAAGGAACAGGGAGGCTGCCAGATGATCAGCTTCGAGAGGTCGTACTCAAGGTCTTCGACTTCAGGCCCAGAGCGATCATTGACCTCTTTCAACTGCAACGCCCAATCTATGCGCAGCTCTCCGCCTATGGACACTTCGGGAGAACCGACATCAACATGCCGTGGGAAATCCTCGATCGGGTCGAAGAGCTGAAGAGGGCTGCCGCCTAAGGGAGCCTTGACAGCCTATGAATGATCCCCAGCCGCGAGTTGTGCGGCCGGGGATCAACTCTAGAATAGCATCTGTCTATCGATCACTCGTGCGGTCGGCTACGTCAGATCTTGCGCCTTCTCCTCAATCTTGGTCCGGATCAAGGTAATGACGTCATCTACCTTCATTGCGCCAAGATCTTCCTCTGTTCGAAGGCGAACGGCGACAGCACCTGCTTCTTGCTCGCGATCACCAATCACCAGCATGTAGGGGATCTTCTGCAGCTGCGCATTGCGGATCTTGGCATTCATCCGCTCTGACGTCTCACTAATTGTGGCACGAATGCCCGAGGCCTTCATTTGATCCACAACGGATCGTGCGTACTCAATGTGTCGGTCGGCGATCGGGATGACATTGACTTGAATCGGAGACAGCCAAACGGGGAAGGCGCCGGCATAGTGCTCGATGAGGCATCCGATGAATCGCTCCAGGCTTCCTAGCAAGGCTCGATGGACCATGAATGGACGATGTTCCTTGCCATCTTCGGCAATATAGGTCATGTCAAAACGATCGGGCAGATTGAAGTCAAACTGGATGGTCGAGCACTGCCACGACCGACCCAGCGAGTCCTTGACCTTGACGTCGATCTTGGGGCCATAGAAAGCGCCTCCGCCATCATCAACCTGGTACGGAAGGCCTCGCTCATCGAGAGCCGCTCGAAGGGCATCTGTGGCTTGCTCCCACCGTTCGATCTCACCGACAGCCTTGCCTTCATGAGGGCGCGTCGAGAGGTAGATATCAAACTCCGAAAATCCGAAGGCCATCAACATCTTGAGACTGAAGTCATACACACGTCGAATTTCCGCACCCACCTGATCTGGGCGGCAGATGATGTGAGCGTCGTCAATCGTGAATCCACGAACACGCATCAACCCATGCAACACGCCCGATCGCTCGTATCGATACACGGTCCCCATCTCGGCCATTCGTAGTGGAAGCTCGCGATACGAATGAACCTTGGTCTTGTAGATCAAGATTTGATAAGGGCAGTTCATCGGTTTGATGTAGTAATCGACGCCGTCAATGTCCATCGGCGAGTACATGCCCTCTTTGTAGAAATCGAGATGTCCCGAGATCGACCACAGCGTGGCTTTGCCGATGTGGGGTGTGGCGACAATTTCATATCCGCCCAAGTCATGTTCTTGATACCAGAATTCTTCAATCGCCCGCTTCAACCGCGCGCCCTTGGGATGCCAGCACACGAGCCCTGCGCCTCCCTCTTCATGAATGCTGAAGAGATCGAGGTCTTTACCTAGCTTGCGGTGATCGCGCTTCGCTGCTTCCTCCTGGCGCCAGTCATAGGCCTCCAAATCTGCCTTCTTCTCCCACGCTGTTCCGTAGATCCGTTGCAGCATCGGACGATTCTCATCACCGCGCCAGTAGGCGCCGGCGACAGACAGCAGCTTGATAGCATCAGGATTCAATGCTCCTGTGGATTGAAGATGAGGCCCACGACACAGGTCAATAAATTCACCCTGCTCAAAGAAGGTAATTGTCTCGCCTTCTAGTTCATCGAGCAGTTCAAGCTTGTAGGTTTCTCCTTGAGATTGCAGCAGATCGCGGGCGTCGCCTGCAGACAGCTCCTTGCGAACAATCGGCAGATCCTCCGCGATGATTTTTCTCATTTCAGCGACGATCTTGTCGAGATCCTCGTCTGCCAAGGATGCGGGCAAATCGAGATCGTAGTAGAAGCCCTCGTCAATGGACGGGCCAATTCCCAACTTCAGGCCAGGGAATAATCGCTTCACCGCTTGGGCCATGACGTGCGACGTCGTGTGCCGGATCGTCTCCAGAACGTGTTGGTCCTCTTTGGTGAGGACCGTCAGTGTGCCATCCTGCGTCAAGGGCTCGCGTACGTCTCTGAGTTCACCATCCACGACTGCGCATACCGCAGCTTTGGCCAAGCGGGGACCGATACTGGCGACCACCTCAAGAATGGTGGTGCCTGCAGCGACCTCCTTAACCGATCCATCCGGCAAAGAGATGCGGATCATCATAATTCCTCCATTGGGGCTTTTATTCAACGGCCCGATCTTACCACGAAACACAGCGGTGCCCTACAGGATCTGGCTGCTGCTACAAGATACGTAGCGGCCGCTACAAAATGTAGCGAGAGAGATCGGGATCCTTCACGATATCCTGAAGATGGCTATCGACATAGGCCTTGTCAATGACGACCTTCTGGCCATTCAATTGATCGGCCTCGAATGAGATGTCTTCTACCAGTCGTTCCATCACAGTCGTCAATCGCCGGGCGCCGATGTTCTCGGTGGTTTGATTGAGTTCGTAGGCGATGTCGGCGAGGGCAGCCACAGCATCTTCCGTCACAATCAACTCAACGTTCTCTGTTGCCATCAAGGCTTTGTACTGTGTGACCAACGCGTCCTTCGGCTCGCACAAAATGCGGCGAAAATCAGCTGCTGTCAGGTTATCTAGCTCCACGCGAATGGGCAAACGTCCTTGCAGCTCGGGGATTAAGTCTGAGGGCTTGGACATGTTAAAGGCTCCAGCAGCAATGAACAGTACGTTCTCTGTGCTCACTGTGCCATATCGTGTGCGTACAGCCGTACCCTCAAGCAATGGAAGCAAATCGCGCTGGACGCCTTGACGAGAGACACCGGGACCGCCGGTTTCCTCGCGGCCGCCAGCTGCAATCTTGTCCAATTCGTCCAGGAAGATAATGCCCATCTCTTCGGCAAGTTGAAGTCCGGCATGTCGGACATCGTCCATGTTGATCAGGGAGTCCAGTACTTGTTCAAACAGAATGCCTCGAGCTTCCCGAATGCGAATGCGCCGCTTCTTCTTGGAGCTGGGAAGCAGCTCTGACAAGACGCTCCCCATATCGATGCCCATTTGGTCCATGCCGTCTTGCGAGAAGATTTCCATCTGAGGATTCACAGATTCTTCGACAAGGATTTCGATGTAGCGTTCTTCTAATTCGCCCGCTTCCATCTTGTCTTTGAGCTTGTCCCGCGTCGATCGGGAGCTCTCGTCCTGGTCTCCGTCACTAACGTCAAGAGTTTCAGCATCCGGATGCGTTGTTGGCAACAGAGCGTCGAGAATCTGTTCTGTGACCTGACGTTCGGCTTCGTCTTCCACGCTGAGAATCTCTTCTTCGCGCACCATGTCAATGGCCATATCCACAAGATCGCGCACCATCGATTCGACGTCACGGCCTACATAGCCAACTTCAGTGAACTTGGTTGCTTCGATCTTCACAAAAGGGCAGGTTGTCAATCGTGCCAGGCGGCGTGAAATCTCCGTCTTGCCAACGCCTGTGGCACCGATCATAAGTATGTTCTTGGGCTTGATTTCCGCGCGGATCTCGTCATCAACAAATTGCCTCCGCATGCGGTTTCTCAGAGCAATGGCGACTGATCTCTTGGCTGCCGCCTGCCCGACAATGTACTTGTCCAATTCCGCTACGATTTGACGAGGGGTCAATCCGTCCAACTGAGGTTCTGTCACTTCAACAAGCTGAGACATCAGTGTCCTTTACCAGTGGATTTCTTCGAGAGTGATTTGGTCATTCGTATAAATGTCGATCTCCCCGGCAATTGCCAGCGATCGCCGAGCGATCTGCTCAGAGGTCAATGGCTCAGAGACAGACAGCAATCCTTTGGCTGCAGCCAACGCATAGGGCCCGCCAGAACCAATACCGATGACACCGCCGTCGGGCTCAAGGACATCGCCAACCCCCGAAATCATCAAGAGCCCCTCTTTGGACACAGCGACGATCACCGCTTCAAGATGGCGAAGAACACGATCGGTTCGCCACTCCTTGGTCATCTCTACAGCGGAGCGTCGAAGCTGTCCATCGTATTTCTTGAGTTTCCCCTCAAACTTATCGAGAAGGGAAAGACAATCGGCTGTGGCTCCAGCAAATCCAACAAGAACCGAGTCATCATAAAGACGATAGACCTTTTTGGTGTGCTTCTTGATGATCATCGTATCCAAGGTTGCCTGTCCGTCACTGGCGATAACGGCTGACCGGCTGGACTCCGAATAAAGTGCGAGAATGGTCGTGCTCTTGACATAAGACATAAGGGTTCTATTCTAGTCTTCTTGCCCGTTAGCTTCAATCCGAGAGAGACTTGTCCACAAGCAAGACCTTTGCTTCATCAACATCCAGAGGGATATTCGTAGTTCTTAAGGGCTTTTTTATGAATCTCCTTTCTAGTCTTAGTAGTAGTAGTAGTACTGTTAACAACTCGCTCTAATCGCGATAAGTGTCTGTTCTTGCCACGTTCCTTGATTTGACACCCTTGATATCTTGGGGATAACACGAGCCTTCCTGTGAACAAGTTCTGTGGACAACTTTAGAGCCGATTTTCTCCCCACGTTGTCCCCGGTAAAACAACAGTTATCCTCAAGGATTCCACAGGTAATGAACAGGCTTAGGCAAACAGTTGAAGGTTAGTACTTTGATGTAATGGTTTCTCCATTCGGAAAGAACGACGCGCACAGGGAGCGAAGCCACATTGATCAGAGTCGCGAATCCCGGAGCTGATACCCGACGTTGACAGGTTCACTCCTGACATAGCTCATATAGCCGCACAAAGAAGGATACGTCAGTTTGCCTACGACTCCCCGCCCATTCTCCAGCAAAGAGATGTGGTGTATCTAGCGGAGATCCTTTATGAACGGCCTTACGCAAAGAAGGGCAGGCTATCGCTGCATGGAGTACTGCGTCGAAAGGGATTCTCTTATCCCTCTGATCTCAGAAGATAGAAGCGGCGTTTCTTCAAGCATGGTTTGAACGCGGACATAGGAGTGCATCACTGTGGTGTGATCCCTGTTGCCGAACTCACGGCCGATGGAGGGGAACGAGTGATCGGTCATCTCTCGCGAAAGGTAAATGGCGATATGTCTTGCTTGAGAGATCTCCTTCTTCCGACTGGATCCTTCCAGAACTTGGCGCTTGAGATTGAAGCGTGCAGCCACTTCCTCCTTGATGTGCATCATCGTAAGGCGAGGGCGCTGGCCTTCTTCGGGAAGCATCGATTCTAAGGTATGGGGCGTTAGCTTCTCGGTGCGGAGGTCGGCGTAGGCGAGCACCGTGTTGAGGGCTCCCTCCAAGGCACGAACACTAGACGAGATGCGCGAAGCAATGACTTCCAACACATCAACATCGATGTCTAGTCCTCGCAAAGCTGCCTTCTCTCGCAAGATAGCGATGCGAGTCTCCAAATCAGGCACTTGGATATCGGCGACCAAACCCCACTGAAAGCGTGAAACCAAACGATCTTGCAGCCCAGATAGATCAGCTGGCTGGCGATCACTAGTTAGGACGATCTGTTTCTCTCTACCGTACAACTCGTTGAATGTGTGAAAAAGCTCTTCTTGGGTCGCTTCCTTGCCCTCAAGAAAATGAATATCGTCGATCAGTAACAAATCGATCTCGCGGTACTTGCTTCGAAATGCGGCCGTCGAGTTGTTGCGAATGGAGTTGATTAACTCGATGGCGAACCGCTCCGACGTTGTGTAGAGGACAGAGCTATTTGGCGATGTCTCCAGAATTTGATTCCCGATTGCCTGGAGAAGGTGTGTCTTTCCTAGACCCACGTTTCCGTAAAGGAACAAAGGATTGTAAGCAGTGCCTGGGTTTTCGGCGACAGCTTCGGACGCATAGTAAGCTAACTCGCAATTCTTCCCGCGTACGAATGTGTCAAACGTATACTCAGAGTTGAGCATGAGTGGGTTTTGTTCTGATGAAACAAGAACAGACGTTGGCGTCCGCGTTGATGTGGAAGCCGACTCTTGTTTGTCCGCCACTTGGATCACCAAGGAGATGGCTTGGCTGCAAAAATCAGAAGCCAGATCTTCGATTCGCTTACGGAACCGTCGCTCCAATCCTCCTTTTGTAAAGGCATCGGGAACGGCAATGGTGAGGGCTTGATCTGCCAGAGACAATGGGGTAATCCCCTGAAACCAGGTTTCGAAGCTGGTATAGGAGAGTTCTGATTTCAAGCTGGAGATCACAGATCCCCAAACGGATGAAATGACTGCGGACATGAGACCCCCCTGTTTGAATTCATGCAAGAATAGCCAATCGTAATCCACGCCGTCAAGCACTCTGCTTCGCCCTATGCGCGAAGGTTGGCAACAGCAAATACTGTAAACAAGGCACTATTTCTCCTCAAGGACAAGAGTCCTTTCCTCAAGAGAGCTTATCGTCCAGCATGGAATTTGACTTGAACGAGAAGGGCTGATTCATGCGATGTGAGGAGACGCCGGGCCGGCTTCTTGGGGATAAGTCAGAGATTGCGAACAGGGCAAGAGATTAACCTGTGGATAAGTTTGTGGAAAACCTGAGGAATGGCAAGCAAACGGCATTCCTAGCACACACTTAAGCCAATCATTCGCTTGATTTACATCCTCCAGAAACAGTTATCCACAGGAAGCCCGTAAATAGAGCGTATTTCAGAGGGTTATCCACAGTGTTGTCCACAGGTAACTCAAAACGAAGAATAGCGGAAACAGGCAAGAAGACGCACGTTGATCAAACAGAACACAGGAAGTGCCTGAAGGGAAGGGGGATACAGAGCGACAGATGTCCTGAATGTCGGAATTAGCCTGAAGAAGACTTCAAAAGAAATGGTGCCGAGGCCCAGACTTGAACTGGGGACACCCGCCTTTTCAGGGCGGTGCTCTACCAACTGAGCTACCTCGGCACGACTGGCGGGGACGACCGGATTTGAACCGGCGATCTCTGGAGTGACAATCCAGCGTCCTAAACCTGGCTAGACCACATCCCCGTACTGTCTAACTACTTCTCAGTGGGCGAAACAGGACTCGAACCTGTGACCTTCCGGATGTAAGCCGGATGCTCTCCCAGCTGAGCTACTCGCCCATTATAGCCACCGCTTCGATAACCGCAAGCAGCTTCGTTCTGGCGTCCCCAAGGGGATTTGAACCCCTGCCGCCGGGATGAAAACCCGGTATCCTAGGCCGCTAGATGATGGGGACCTAGCGAACGGTTGAGTTAGGATCACTCACCAGTTCGGCGAAGTATAAAGCCTACCGTACTGTTCCTTCAATACAGGCGTAATACATGTGGGTCGTACTGGACTTGAACCAGCGACTCCCTGATTAAAAGTCAGGTGCTCTGCCGACTGAGCTAACGACCCCTACGATAGAAAAGCTGTGGGTCGTAAAGGACTTGAACCTTCAACCAACGGATTAAGAGTCCGCTGCTCTACCATTGAGCTAACGACCCGAGCGTGAGGAATGGTACGGAAGGGTTTTTACACTGTCAAGACTTGTTGTCTCCGTATCGATGACCTAGGATCGAGCATGCAGCCGCTACAGTTCTCAGAACCGCCACTGGCCCCACTTGCCGAGCGCATGCGTCCGGTCTCGTTGGATCGTGTCATTGGGCAGGACGATCTGTTGGGAGCCTCTGGTCCGTTACGTTCACTCATTGAACGGGATGCCTATCGAGCTTTGCTGTTCTGGGGACCTCCGGGAACAGGAAAGACAACGGTGGGGCGTATTATCTCCTCTCGCGCGGAAGCCAAGTTCGTGCATTGTTCGGCGGCCCTGACCGGCGTGCGCGAGGTACGATTGATTCTTGAGGCCTCTCGATTTCGATACAAATCTGAAGGGAAGCGCGACTTACTATTTCTTGATGAGATCCACCGGTTCTCCAAATCGCAGCAAGACGTCTTGCTGTCGTTTCTCGAAGAAGGCAGCATCATCTTCATCGGGGCGACTACGGAGAATCCTTCGTTCGTGCTCAACGCGGCCCTTTTGTCAAGATGCCAATTGTTTTGTTTCACACCTCTCGACGAAAAGGCGATGCGAGACATGATCGATCATGCCATTTCTCACGAAGATGGATTGGCAGGTGCTGTTGAACTCACGGACGAAGCAAGTTCCATGCTGGTGTCACTGTCTGACGGGGACGGGCGGCGTGCGCTGTCAACGTTGGAAATGGCCGCCTCTCTTTCCGAGAAGGACACCATCGACGCCGAGCTGATCGAGAATGCTGTTCAACGCAAGGGATTGCGCTACGACCGTGCTGGGGACGAGCACTACAACATCATCTCCGCGCTTCACAAATCGGTGAGGAACTCCGATCCGGATGCCTCCCTCTATTGGCTGGCCCGCATGATTGAAGGGGGAGAAGATCCTCGATTCATCGCCCGACGGCTCGTGAGAATGGCCTCCGAAGATATCGGATTGGCCGACCCTTGGGCCATCCTGCAAGC
>CAZKDW010000034.1:0-9633 GCA_964551625.1 uncultured Thermotogae bacterium
GAGCGAGGAGGAACGATGAGCAAATTGGCGTTTATTGAGCAGGCACTCTCTGACCTGCACGAAAACGATCTGTACAACACGATTCGCACGATTGAGGGTCCGATGGGCGCATGGGTCTCCGTTGACGGTAAATCGCGACTGAATCTTTGCTCGAACAACTACCTTGGATTCGCCAATGATCCGCGACTCACCCAGGCGGCCATTGCCGCCATTCAAACCTATGGCGTGGGTCCCGGCGCTGTTCGGTCTATTGCTGGAACGATGACGCTTCATCTTGAGCTAGAGGCTGCTATTGCCCGCTTCAAGGGCACAGAAGCCGCTCTGTCTGTTCAATCTGGGCTCAACACGAACTTGGCCGTGATCCCCCTGTTGATGGGCAAGGAGGACGTCATCTTCACCGATGAGCTCAATCATGCGTCCATTATCGATGGCATTCGCCTGACCAAGGCCAAGCGCGTGATCTTCCCTCATCGCGATATGGAAACGCTGGCCAATCTGCTTGAAGAGAATAAGGATATTGCCAAGAAGCTCATCATCACAGACGGCGTGTTCTCGATGGACGGAGATCTCGCGCCGCTGCCAGCCATTGTTGAACTAGCCGAACAATATGGTGCAATGGTCATGGTAGACGACGCCCATGGAGAAGGCGTGCTTGGAAGCCACGGACGTGGCATTGCCGATCACTTCGGCTTGCACGGACGCGTGGATATTGAGTGTGGCACGATGTCCAAGGCTTTTGGTGTCATGGGCGGATACATCGCTGGAAGGGCCGAACTCATCGACTACTTGAGGCAGCGCGCGCGCCCGTTCTTGTTCTCATCTGCAGCAACGCCACCGGATGTCGCCGCCTGCATTGCAGCCATTGAGATCCTTGAAGAATCTGACGAGCCCGTACGTAAACTGTGGGAGAACGCTGAGTATTTCACAGCCCAATTGAAAGAATTGGGATTCGATTGCGGACACAGCGAAACCCCCATTACGCCAGTGATGTTGGGAGAGGCGAAAACCGCATGGGCCTTCTCCAAACGGTTATTCGAAGAAGATATCTTTGCTACAGCCATCGCCTTTCCGACTGTGCCGCGCGGATTGGCTCGGATTCGAGCCATGTTGTCTGCTGCGCATAGCCGAGAAGATCTGGATTTGGCTATCGAGAAATTTGCGCTTGTTGGGCGCGAGCTAGGAGTGATTTAAGTGAGCAAACTGCAACTACATACAGACGATGCACCAGCAGCCGTAGGCCCCTATTGCCAAGGTATTTCTGCAGGCCGACTTGTCTTCACCTCGGGACAGCTACCGATGAGAGATGGCGTTCTCATTACCGATGACGTGGCTGATGCAGCCCGCGCATCGCTGGAGAACGTGTCAGCCATCCTAGAGGCAGGGCATGCCACGCTGGCAGATGCCGTGAAGGTAACGATTTTTCTCAAGGACATGAATGACTTCGGCGCCGTAAATGCTGTCTATGGCGAGTTCTTCCCCAAACCATATCCTGCACGATCGTGCATCGAAGTGGCCCGACTACCACTGGATGCTGTACTGGAGATTGAAGCCCTTGCCTATATCCAGTAAAGCGACGGATTCCAGCATGGATCGCAGGCCCAATCCAGGATTCTTTGATGCCCATTGCGACACGGTCATGAAGGTGTTGGACGATGGCGAGGACTTCCTTAGCCCGAAGGGCAGCATGCACATCTCGTTTCCTGGAATGATTGATGCGGATGTGCGAGCCCAGATCTTCGCCTGCTTCGTGCTGAGTTCAGCCTATCCAGGACAGGAATATCAGCGTGCGTGTCAGATGATCGACGCGGTGTACGCGATGGCTGACTCGACAGACGGTGCGTTGCGAGTGATTCGTACAGGGCCAGAGCTTCAAGATGCCTTCAGTGGTGGACCCAGAGCCGGAATTCTTAGCCTAGAGGGTGCCGATCCGCTTGGGAACCAAGCGGAGACCATCCGCGACTTCTACGAGCGCGGTGTTCGCAGCCTCATCTTTGCTTGGCAGGACAACGCCTTCTCAGGCACTGCCTTTGGGAGCAATACACCGCTGACTGAACAGGGGCGGCGGCTGCTAGGGTTATGCGAAGAACTGGGTATTGTCGTCGATGTCTCGCACCTCTCAGACAAGGCATTCACAGATGTCGTTGGTTTGTCAGAGAAGCCGTTCGTGGCCAGTCACTCGAACTGTCGATCCCTCTGTCCCAGCCTGCGAAATTTGACCGATGACATGATCCGCACAGTGGCCAGTCACGGGGGCGTCATGGGCATCAATCTGTCGCCCGGCTTCCTCGATCCCGACTACTTAGCTGCTGTCACACCGTTGTTCGAAGCGGGAACACGAGCCGGCGTTAGTGCCGAAGAAAGCAGGAGCCTGCGGGCGAAGATGAGAGAGATTCCGCGGCCATCGATCGATTGGGTATCCCGACATGTTCTTCATGCGATTAACGTGGGCGGAGAGGACTGCATTGGCTTGGGCGGCGATTTGGACGGCATTGGACAAACGCCAGAAGGCATCGACTCCATTGCCGACTATGCCCAATTCATCCCCCTATTCCGAGAAGCAGGGCTGTCCGATGCTCAAATTGAAAAGGTTTGCTACAAGAACTTCTTCCGCACCTTCTCAGAGATCCTACCGACTACGTAGGCGTTCGGTTTCGTGTTGCCAGTTTGTGAAGTGGTTCCAAGGCAGCGCGATACCGTTCGGCTAACACATCCACATCCTTCGATTCGGGCTCGTTGTTCATCGTTGCATAGGGGATGTCGATGCCGCCTACGTGCAGAAGGCCAGTGCCTGCAGCAGTGAGTGTCGGCCAATCATCTGTGCCGTAGGTTCGCTCCATCTCTTCGCGAGGGACAGAGTGCGTCAAGATCCCATCTCGTTTCTTCGCATCGTAGCGAGCAATGTTGCGGCGCCAGGACTCCTCAAACGAAACGGAGACATAGAGGGCGACAGCGCGTTCCAAAATATCGGGGGCGAGACGATTCAGTGCATCGGCGTATCCTGAGCTGCCTCCACGAGAGAACTCGATAATCAAGGTTCGGCTATGGGCTTGAGGGTTGGTAAAACTTGAACTCTGGTGGACGCGCTGGTTGATCTGTTCGATCAAGAACCCCCACACGGTATCATCGGTGACTGCATAGTTGCCATCGCTACGTTTCGAGAATAGGCGTTCGCGGCCGACGGATTCCCACACATCGTCTTGCTGAAAGAGATCCCAAAGAATAGGGAAGTCATCGACAATCTGGAAGGGAGCGATAGAAAACTCGGCTGCCCTCCGATCCGAAGGGAGGTGGGTCATGAAGTCGATGAACTCAGACTTGCCACTAGCCGGTCGACCCAGAAGCAGAATGATGTCGAGGGTGTCTGTGTTCGCAAGAACAGGCGTGTCGTAAGTCAGACCGAGAAGTTGCACGATGCCAGCCAGGGCTTCATCCACAGGAAGGTGGGCATCGACGTGGAGCAGTGGCGCGGATTGAGATTCGTGCCAACGATCCAGCTCAGACAACATCGCGCCGAGTGCCTGTCCATCGATATCGAACTGCGCTGTTCCCCGTGCACGTTGGCGATCCAAAGAAGCCGAGACAGGGAGATCCATGCGAACAAAGGCATCGGGTGTAGGAAGTTCGTCTGCAATCGATGGATACAGCTCAAGGAAATTGCGATCGCCCAGCGCTGTCGAGTAGGCGCAGTGCACGCCAAGATGTGATTCCTCTAAGCAGAGAAATCCTTGGCTGACAATCTCCTCGATCTGACGGCGGCGTGCAGGCAGCGCCATGCGAATGGCTTCTGCCAGCCGTGCGCGCTCTTTGAACAGATCGATGCCTTCTTCCAGAATGATTGTCTTTACAAGTTCGGGAAGAATGCGAACTTGATGCGGATAGAAACGCGCCAATAGCTCAAGCGTTTCGCTCTTTCCAACTGCGGGCAAGCCTTCGAATACGACGTAGTTCATCAAACACCTCGATCAAGATGGTACACGGGACGTTTGTGGTAGTACCAGTCTCCGCAGAATTGCAGACGTGGGTTCCTCGCACTTCATGCCGGCTTCTGTATAATGGGCCACCTCGGAAAGGAGCCTACTGAATTGAAGGATCTCATTATTGTTGAATCGCCAACCAAGGCGCGCACGATCGGGCAGTACCTGGGAAAGAACTATCAAGTGCTTTCATCTCAGGGGCATGTTCGCGATTTGCCGAAGAATGACTTGGGTGTGAATATCGAAAAGGGATATGAGCCCAAGTTTGAAACTCGGCGAACGAAAAACCTGACCCTATTGCGAGAAGCAGCAGAAGGTGCCAAGCATGTCTACCTCGCAACAGACCATGATCGAGAAGGCGAAGCCATTGCCTATGATCTGTATGCCATCCTCAAGCGCGTCGTCAAGGATGACGATGCCTTCTCGCGGCTCATCTTCAACGAGATCACGAAACCAGCGATTCTCGAAGCACTGAACCAGGCGACAGAGATTGACCTGCCGAAGGTGGAAGCACAGCGAACGCGCCGCATCCTCGATCGATTGGTCGGGTATCTGCTCAGCCCGTTGCTCTCAAGAATTGTCGCAGGCAACCGGTTTGCTGGACTGTCTGCAGGCCGTGTTCAGTCCGTGGCCCTTCGCTTCCTGTGTGATCGCGAAGCGCTGATTAGCGTCTTTACTCCTGAGGAATATTGGGAGATTGATGCGCATCTTCGCAATGGTGAACCCTTTGTTGCGTCGGTGACCAAGAAGGACGGCGAGAAGTTCCAACTCAAGAACGAAGCCGATGCGCGTAAGGCAGAGAAGCAGATTCAGAAGGCCGCTATTTCCATTGCCGGCATCGAGGAGAAGGAGCGGCGGCGCCAGCCATCGGCTCCCTTCATCACGAGCACGCTGCAGCAATCTGCATCCTCTCAACTGGGATTCTCTCCCAAACGAACCATGAGCATTGCGCAAGAGTTGTATGAGGGCATCGCGCTGCCCGAAGGTACGACGGGGCTCATCACCTACATGCGTACGGATTCAGTCCGTCTTTCGGCTGATGCGGTCAAGGCGGCTCGGAAGCTCATCGTGACTGACTATGGCAAAGACTATCTCGAGGCCAAAGAGCGATCGTTCAAGAACAAACGAGGATCACAGGACGCGCATGAAGCCATTCGCCCGACGGGCATTGACCGATCCCCCGACGCTATGAGCGATTATCTCAGTCCCGATCAGCAGAAGTTGTATGGCTTGATCTATCGCCGATTCTTGGCCACACAGATGACGGCGGCTGTCTACAAACAGCGCAAGATCCTTGTCTCTGCAGAGCCCTACACGATGGAAGCGGCTGGAAGCACGATCAAGTTTGATGGATTCCTGAAGATCATGCCCGATGCCCGCGGCAAAGAGAACGTCATCCCCGACAAGGTGAAGGTTGGCGACGTGCTGACGATCGATAAGATGGATACGCGGCAGAAATTCACAGAGCCGCCACGGCGTTATTCAGAAGCGGGCTTGATCAACTTGCTAGAGAAAGAAGGCATTGGCCGTCCGAGTACCTATGCCTCGATCATCTCGGTTATTCAGGATCGCGGCTACGCGATCAGAGAAGGCGGCAGCCTTCGTCCTACATTGCTGGGACAGATGGTTGTTGATTTCCTGCAGCGATTCTTTGCGGAGACGATCGATCCACTGTTTACAGCTCGCATGGAAGAAAGCTTGGATGAGATTGAAGACGGAGACATCTCGCGCATTGATGCGCTGGATGAATTCTATGGCCCATTCTCCAGTCGCCTGGAGGATCTGGAAGCGAAGATCGAAGATGGTGCGAACAAGCTGTTCCGCGTGAGCACAGATGTTGCATGCGAGAAGTGTGGTGCTCCAATGGATCTTCGGTTCTGGAAGGGATCGTTCTTCCTCGGATGCTCCAACTACCCCGACTGCAAGACGACGATCAACATGCCGCTCGATATTGCCGCCAAATATGGCGAAGGCACCATCACGGTCGCCGACGCGTTAGCAGAAGCAGCAGCATCAGCGAGCGAAACCATTCCGTGTGCAACGTGTGGTGGCACGATGGAACTGAAGAATGGTCGCTTTGGGCGATACTACAAATGCACGGATGCCGAGTGCGCTGTGACGGCGTCTGTTTCTACGGGCGTTGTCTGCCCGACGTGCAAAGAAGGCGAGATGGTCGAGAAGTATTCGACCAAGCGACGACGCACCTTCTACAGCTGCAGTCGCTACCCCGATTGTCGATATGCCATTGGCGAGAAGCCTGTACAGCTGTGTCCCGCTTGCGAAGAGGGCGTGCTAATTGAGAAGTCAGGTGGCCTGGTGTGCAGCAACAAAGCCTGCGACCATCAACAAGAGATTGAAGCGGCTCCAGAGACTGCCGAATAGACGCGTCTCTCCTGCATGAGTACGGCCGCCAGCATGCCATGAGAAGTGAGACCCGTTGTGTGTGATGAGAGAGATGCAAAAGAGAAAACGGGCAAGCTTGCTATTTGCAGGCTTGCCCGTTTCCTATTGAGCGCTTGCTGCCTAGGCAGCTTCTGAAAGTAGCTTAAACCACTCGAGTTTTTGCTTGAGATCGGAATCCTGTAACTTGGTCAAGGCTTCCTTCTGAATCTGTCGGACGCGCTCTCGACTGATGCCGAATTCAACGCCGACCTCATCCAAGGTTTTGGGCTGATAGTCATTGAGCCCGTAACGCAGCTCAAGAATCCGCTTCTCGCGATCCGTCAATCGTTCATCCAAAGCACGCACGAGTTCCTGAACGAGGAGGTGTTCGAAAGTTTCTCGTTCTGGGGATTCGACTCTGCCGTCCTCGATGAAGTCGCCGAGCACAGATCCGTCATCGTCATGGCCGATGGGCATATCGAGTGATGTCATGCTTTGCGCCGTCTTTTTGGCCTTGATGATGTTTTCTACCGTTGTTTCAAGCTCAGTAGCTAGTCTCTCAGGTGTCGGCATCTCTCCGTTTTCCTTGAGGTAGTTGCGCTCGACTTGATAGATTTTTCGAATGAGTTCATTGATGTGGGTGGGGACACGAATGGTCCGCGAACGGTTGGTGATGGCGCGCAGGATGGCCTGACGAATCCACCACGTGGCGTAGGTAGAGAATTTGTAGCCCTTCGTGTAATCAAATTTCTCGATGGCCTTCATCAGACCGAGATTGCCTTCTTGGATCAGATCGAGGAAGGGAAGTCCGCAGCCTCGATACTTCTTGGCGATAGAGACAACCAGCCGCAAGTTGGCTTCAGCCAACTCTTCTTTGGCGCGTTGGTCTCCAGTTTCAATGCGTTTGGATAGACGAACTTCGTCCTCGCGTGTCAGCAAGGGAACCCGACTGATCTCACCAAAATAAGTGCGGATCGGATTGTCAGAACGCGTTGAACGTTCTTCAGCCAGATTGCGCTTGCCCTCCGGCTTGTTACTCAGGTTCTTGCTTAGGTTAATCGTTGCACCAGATTCTTTCATTCCACTCCTGCTTGTCAGTGTGCCATATAATCGAAAAACAATCGGATGACCTGGGGGCCCTCCGATCCTTTAGATAGTCTAATTGCCCAACATTCGTAGCGACTTCTATTGCCCAAGTTTTGCAAGATTGAGTATAGCACAACGCGACCGCGAAATGAAGAGGTATCTGCTCAATTGGCAGTTGGATGGACGAACTGCGAGAAGGTGTCAGGCGTATGATTACGTCTACTGTTTAGGAAGGAAGGCGATAAGCGCGGCGACGCCCATGCCAACGACGATCCATAGTGTGGCTGGATCGAAGAACGGAGGATCCGGTCGACCGCTGCCGAAGGCGACAGTTAGCCCCAAGGATAATTCGGGCGCAAACGTCCATTGAACAGGCAGAGATTCGAGGGTTCGAAACTGGGCAACAAAGGCGAGCGAATCCAGCAGCCAAATCTGGAAGCCACCCTTGAGCGTCAGATATGGATTGAACGCCCATGCTGTGCCAACCTCATGCCATTGCACGGTGAATCCGCCACCAGCAAACGCATTGACTGGCCCGACCCAGGCCTTGACCAACATGCCTGCAGTACCCTCAAACAAGTTGGGGAAGTCGGATGGGTAGGTGCCAAGATCAAAGACAGCAGTCAGGTTATGTGACAGGAAAACCTCAGTCGTAAGGTAAGAGAAGGATGCCGGCCAATCGACGGGCGTTTCATACGGTACGCCGACGCCAAATCCAATGGAGAACGGGGCGGGAGCAGCTACAGCAGTCGTAGCCCCGACAGCCAACAGGATTAGTAAGATGGCAACCTGGCGGGTTCGCATACCCCTCCTTTTCTAGCCTTATGCTAGGCGAGATACACTGAAAACGAGAGGGCGCTCGACCCTTCACAATGGGAGCCATGTCCCGTTCTGTGTGCAGGCTGCAGTGCTTGCGATTGCCGTGCACTTGGATATCCTGTCTGCAGACATCAAAGGAACCCATGCGCATTCGCCGATTAGCTGCCGATGATTACGATCGAATCTGTGAGATCTGGAGCCTGGCTGGATTGTTGTTTCGCCCCAATGGGCGCGATGGTCGAGCTCAAGTGCAGGCGGAAATGGAACGAGAGACAGCCATCTTCTTGGGTGCCGAAGCCGACGGCGAGCTCGTAGGCGTTGTATTGGGCACGCACGACGGACGCAAGGGCTGGATCAACCGACTAGCCGTCTTACCATCCCATCGTAAGAAAGGCATTGCCAAGGCACTGACAAACGAAGTCGAACGACAGCTAAATTCACGGAGCATCCTCATTGTGACCTGTCTCATCGAAGGCGAGAATGAGGCATCGACAGCCTTCTTCCGATCCCTCGGCTATATCGGGCACCCGGACATAGCCTACTACTCCAAGCGGCAATCGTCAGACTGGTAAGTCGG
Source organism: uncultured Thermotogae bacterium (assembly GCA_964551625.1). Taxonomy (GTDB): domain Bacteria; phylum Bipolaricaulota; class Bipolaricaulia; order UBA7950; family UBA9294; genus SPBW01. The sequence continues at coordinate 8,839 of CAZKDW010000034.1, forward strand.
CTACTCCGTCGGATTTACGACAATGCGGGGAAGTGTAATTGTCTGGCTCACAGGGGCAGACGGCGTACCCGTCGCATCCACGACCAGGAGTGTGATGGTGTAGTTGCCCTCATCGGGAAACCGGACTCGAAGGATGGGCGTCGGCACCGTCTTAGAGCTAGCCAGAGGATCGATGAAGCTCACATCGTCATCGATCGCCCACATGTAGGAAATGATGACATCCTCATTTGGATCAGCCGATCCGCTCGCATTCAAGTCAGCCACCATGATATCGTCTGTCACGTTGTAGTCGACGACGAAGGACGCAACAGGCGGCTGAGGGAACAGAGAACAAGCCGTGAGCACTGCAAGTAGAAAGCCAACAGACAAAGCAGCTACACCAGCCCGCCGAATGAATGATTTCAACACAATCGCCCCCTTGGACAGTTGCAGACTAGCACAAAGAAATCCGAAAGACGAATCATCTGTCTGTCGTCTGATAAGGAAGGAGTGTCATGCAACACGCCTCTCTGCCAAGATGTGACAAGCGGGAGCAGAGAGGTTGTGCGACATGCATTCCATCTCCCTTTGTAGCGTAATAAGTTCACAACAGGGGTCAGATCTTGTGATTTGACATTTGGTTGGCTGTAATGAGCCGAAGCTTGAATGATTTTGCACCTGATCGCCTCGAAGTCGTGTTTGACTCTGTCAGCACGCTTTCGCGACTCTAGATCGGTACGCCCGCGTATATGTTTCTCACAGTCTGTGGTTCGTAGGCAGCTTAGCTTAGCGAGGACGTCAAAACACAAGATCTGA
>CAZKDW010000034.1:9643-11246 GCA_964551625.1 uncultured Thermotogae bacterium
AATGATTTGAACATAGTCGCCTCCTTGGACAGATGCAGACTAGCACAAAGAAATCCGAAAGGCGAATCGGAGAGCTAGATCAGGTGAGACCTTAACGCACGAACGAGTAGATCTCCGATGACGTTCTTTCGGTAGTCGGCGGTTGCCCGGACGTCTGAGATGGGCGAGATGGCTTCCACAATCAGTTGGCGAGCCTTGGCAATGGTGGCGTCATCAAGATGCTGGCCTGTGAGTGCGCCCTCGATGTCGCGGAGTCGTCGCGATGTGGGCGCAACGGATCCTACGGCGATGCGAAGCTCTTGAATGACGTCTCCTTCCATGCGCAAGAGAACGCCGAGCGAGGCGATGGCAATCGTCAAGGCATTGCGCTTGCCGACTTTGTGGAAGAAGGAACGGAATCCCTCACCGGGGATGGGAAGCCGCAGGGTGCGGATGAATTCGCTAGGTTTCAGCGTCGTTCGCCCCGGACCTGTGAAGAAGTCCTCGAGCTTCATCCAACGTTCGCCTTCGGGGCTGACGAGGAGAATCTCGGTGTCGTATACCAGCAGCGGAATCGATCCGTCAGCTGCTGGAGAGGCATTGACGATATTGCCTCCCAAGGTTCCACGATTTCTGATTTGCACAGAGCCTAATTGCTTCAGCACGGATGCCAACAACGGAACATGGTCGCGCACAAGAGGAGATGTGATGATGTCAGACTCGGCCGTCGCCGCACCGATGAGCAAGGCAGACCCTTCGACTCGAATGCCACGTAAGGTGTCTATTCGCGACACATCCAGCAGGACGTCAGGCTGGATCATTCCCGCCCGCATCTTGACCACTACGTCAGTTCCACCACACAGAATGGTTGCTCCCGGTTGCGAGAGGCCTTCTAGAAGCTCTCGTTCGTCGGCTACTCGTTGGTAGCGCATAGGCGTACTCCTTTCCATGCCGTCAGATCTGACGGGCGGTCGATATCGAAAATACATCCAGGATCATCTACTGGCACCAGAACGAGGTCATCGCTGTGTGTCCTGAGGAATTGGCGTCCTCCGCTGTCTCCTTCAAGGGAGTTGGATAGCTGGCCGAGGAACTGCTGGTGGAAAAAAACGGGAAAGCCACGTTCCCCTTCATGGATTGGAGCTGCCAACGTCGCGCCCTTATCGATGGCTTGAAACAGTGCTCGGATTGTCGATTCAGCCACATAGGGCATGTCGACGTGAAATGTGAGAATGCCGGTGACTGTTTCTTCTACAGCATCTAGGGCAAGCCTCATCGACCCGCTCAATCCACGTTCGGGATGTTCATTGACGATCACTTGGCAGTGAGACAGATCGACGCTAGCGCGTATGGCTTTAGCATCATGTCCCAATACAACGATTGGGGAAGACAGCCCCGCTCGAAACAGCGTCTTCAGCACGACGGTTAGGGCAGGCAGATTGTCAATATCCATGAGAGCCTTGCTAGCTCCCATGCGTGTGCCCAATCCTGCGGCGAAGACGATGGGGCGAATCATCTGAGCCCTCCGCTGGATGGACGCCAGATTGGTCCGTTGATCGTCGGGGTTGGGGTGCGAGTCGAGGTAACGTCGGGCACGGGACCCGACGCTACAAAACCAGTGACG
>CAZKDW010000035.1:0-3783 GCA_964551625.1 uncultured Thermotogae bacterium
AAGTAGCCTTCGGGATGCCACAAGAGAACAGCGATTGGAAGATTCGCATCGGGAAGGCGCTTGAGCTGGAACGTGCAACCGGATATGAGGACCGCGCAACAACTTGCGGTCTTGAAGCCTTTGTGCAGCAGCAGCAGCCAGCTTTCGCCACATGGGTAGCGGGGTATGCAGCTGCTTCGACTGCAGATCGTCGCTCAAAGGTGGGGGCTCTTGGCCAAGCCATCAGTGGTCATCCAAATTCGTCCCTCCATGCGACGACAGATCCTCTTCACGGACCCAACTTATCTGAACCCATCACCAAAGCGCACGGTGTTGGAACCAAGCGCGCGGCGTTGCTCTCAAAACTAGGGCTCAAGACGATCGAGGACCTGCTGATGTTCTTTCCCCGGCGGCTAGAGGATCGGACACAAGGTGAGCCCATTGGCTCGCTGAAAGACGGTATGGAAGTGTCTGTTCGAGGAACCGTGAGAGCGATTCAGAAAGTGAGAATGAATCGGGGAATGACGCTGGTCAAGGCATCCATAGGAGATGGCACGGGTTTCTTGTCCCTGGTGTGGTTTAACCAGCCATGGATTGCCGATCAAGTCAAGCGCGATATGCCCATTGACGTGTTCGGTCGCGTCGAGCGCAGTTATGGCGAACTACAGATGAAGTCACCTGTGTGGGAACTCGGAGAAGCCGGCGTCGAGGTGGGACGATGGGTGCCCGTGTACCCGGCAACTGAAGGAATTACCGTTCGCTACATTCGCTCTCTCATTCATAAGAACCTGGATCGATGTTTGCCCGGCGTTCGGGAGTCATTGACAGAGGACATGCGAATGCAGTTCGGGCTCATGCCCCGGCGTACGGCTGTGGAGATGATCCATCGCCCGCAAGATCCTGCAGCTTTTGAGCGTGCTCGCCAGTCGCTTGCATTCGAAGAGTTCTTCCTGTTGCAGCTAGGGTTGCTGCAATCGGCTCGATCCGAAGCTGGGCGATCCCATACTGCTGGAAGCGGGCTGCTGGACTCTTTCTTCGCAGGATTACCCTTCCCCTTGACGGGGGCACAACGCAGGGCTGTCGACGAGATTCTCTCAGACTTATCCAGGCCGATTCGCATGATGCGATTGCTACAGGGAGACGTAGGATCTGGAAAGACACTCGTAGCTCTGGCTGCGGCGATTGCCGCCATAGATGGCGGGTGCCAGGTGGCGTACATGGCACCGACGGAAATCTTGGCTGCCCAACATGCTCTCACTTTTGAGCGTATGTTGAAGGGACTGCCCATTCGCGTTCAGCTCTTGACTGGGAATTCGACAGGGAAGACGGACATCAATCGGCTGACGGCAAGCGGCGAAATTGATCTATTGGTTGGAACCCATGCGCTCATTCAAGACACAGTGGCATTTAACGATCTGGGATTGGTCATCATCGACGAGCAGCATCGTTTTGGCGTGGTTCAACGGTCGGCTATTGAAGAGAAGGGCGATCGGGTGGATCTGTTGGTGATGAGCGCGACGCCGATTCCTCGCACGATTACCCTTACGCTATATGGAGAATTCGACACCTCTGTGTTGGATGAAATGCCTCTAGGGTCGCGTGTGATTCATACGGAATGGGTCGAAGCATCTCAACGCTCGAGCCTTTACGAGAAGATCGGGCTCCTGTTGGGCGAGGGGCGCAAGGGCTATGTTGTCCTGCCTTTGGTTGAGGAGTCTGAGAAAGTTGATGCCAATGCCGCCATTCAAGTGGCAGAGGAACTGGCTCATCGCTTTCCCGCACATGGTGTGGGGCTGATCCACGGTCGCCTAGCATCGACTGAGAAGGCCTTGGCAATGGAGGCCTTTCGCGATGGGACGACACAATTGCTTGTGGCAACGACCGTGATCGAAGTAGGTATTGATGTGCAAGATGCAGATTTCATGGTCATCGAGGATGCCGATCGTTTTGGCCTGTCCCAGCTTCATCAGCTGAGGGGGCGTATTGGTCGTGCTGGCCAACCCTCCTGGTGTTATGCGTTGGCTGATGCTGGCACTGATGATGGGCAAGAACGACTGGCAGCTTTCCAGGCTCACCTAGATGGCTTTGCCATTGCCGAAGAAGATCTGCGCATTCGTGGCCCCGGTGATCTAGTTGGAACGCAGCAGCACGGCTACTTCACAATGTTGCGTGCTGTAGATCTAATGAGAGACTTGAGCCTCATGCGCAAGGCTCGTCAAGCAGCCAAGGCCGTGCATGAGGACGGAATCTCGTCGGAATTGGCGGCTCTTATTGAGCAGCGATTTGGGGAGATGATTCGCTGGATACGAGTGTAGACGCCGCGGTTTGTAACGCGGCTACTGAATGCGGGTTCCGACTTTCTTACCATCGGCAATCGATGCCAAGGCATGGGGTTGCTCAAGATTGAATACTTCGATAGGCATTCTGTGTTCGCGGCAGATTTCTACAGCAACTTGATCCATCACACCGTAGCGTTCGGCCAGAAAGTCATCATATGTGAGCTCGCCGATCAGGGTGGCTGTCGAATCCTGCGACGGATCACCATCATAGACGCCATTCACATTCGAACCCTTGATCAACAAATCCGCTTCGATGGAGACAGCGCGAATGGCTGCTGCTGTATCTGTAGTGACGAGCGGACTGCCTGTGCCACCAGCAAATATGACGATCGTTCCATCAGCGAGCGCGGCTTGTGCTTGGCGAGGAGATACAGATTGTGTGAGCTGTGTGTCAATGGCGGATTGGATGAGAACGTTCTTCCCTAAACTAACTAGATACGATTGCACAGCGAGAGCGTTGAGGACTGTGGCTAACATGCCCATGGTGTCTGCTTCCACACGATCGAGCCACGGACTTCTGGCTCCTCGAATGAGGTTGCCTGCTCCAACGACGATGGCCCACTGAATCGGCACGGATGCGATGGATTCGCAGATCCGTTGCAAAGAAATGGGAGAGAACGGACTGTTCTCTCCCTTCAATGCTTCTCCGCTTAATTTGAGTAGGATTCGCGTAGGCTTTTCGACCATCGGCTCCTAGGCCTCGTCCTCGTTTCCAATGAAGTATCGTGCGAATTGGACGACGGAGATATTTTCACCGGTCTTTGTTCGAAGATCAGCCAACATGTCTTCAATCGTGACCTCAGGGTTCTTAACGAAAGGCTGCTTGATCAAGCAGGAGTCCTTTAAGAAACGAGCAATGCTTCCTTCGACAGCCTTCTCGATGATCTCAGCAGGCTTGCCCTGCTCTTCGAGCTGTTTGCGCATTTCCGCTTTCTTCAGTTCGATATCTTCTTCAGGCACACTATCGGGAGCCACGTACAGCGGTGATTCGCTAGCGATATGCATGGCGATGTTATTGGCCAATGTAACGAACTCCGTGCCTCTGGCTGCGAAGTCGGTATTGCAGGCCATTTCGAGGAGGACTCCTACCTTGCCGGTGTGATGCACATAGGACACGATGAGTCCCTCATGGGCTTCGCGACCGATCTGTTCCATCAATTCGAGGCCTTGCTCTCGCAGGATCTCTTTGGCGCGTTCGATATCGCCATTGGCTTCGGTGAGGGCCTTCTTGCAGTCCATCATGCCGATGCCGGTCTCTTCGCGAAGTTGTTTGATAGCTTCGATCTTAATCGTCATCCGATTCCTTTTCTTTGTCCTCTTCGACCTCAGCAACTTCTTCGGTCACTTCTTCTTCAACTGCCTCGGTATCCGTAGGCTCGTCTTCAGTCTCTTTGGCTTTCGGAGCTTCTTCGACCGATTCCTCTTCTACTACCTCTGACTCGACAACGTCAGTTTCTTCCTCGAC
>CAZKDW010000035.1:3883-11169 GCA_964551625.1 uncultured Thermotogae bacterium
GCACCCTCAGGCGTGTCTTTGCCTTCACGGCCTTCGAGGATGGCATCGGCAATACGAGCTGTAATCAGCTTGGTGGCCTTGATGGCATCATCGTTCCCAGGAATCAGGAAGTCGATCGGATCTGGATCGCAGTTGGTATCTACAATGGCGATCACAGGGATGCCAGCCAAATTGGCCTCGTGCACAGCGATTGTTTCAGAATCCGGGTCGATGACGTACATCAAACTGGGTTTCTTCTCCATATTTCGCAGCCCATCAAGGTTGCGTTGCAGCTTGGCCAAACGTCGGCGCATGCGGCTTGCTTCCTTATTCGGCATGTGTTCGATTGAGCCATCTTCGACCATGGCCTCCATCTTCTTCATGCGCTCAATGCTCAGTTTGATGGTTGCGAAGTTGGTCAGCGTTCCGCCGAGCCACCTCTGGTTGACATAATGTGCGCCACAGCGTTGGGCTTCGTCGGCAATCGTTGCCTGAACCTGCTTCTTGGTGCCGACGAAGACAACTTCTCCGCCTGCAGCCACGCTATCTCGCACAGAGTAATAGGCTTTTCTAAACAGATCGACCGTTTGTTCTAGATCGATGATGTGAATCCCCTTACGCTCTGTGAAGATGTAACGCGCCATCTTAGGATTCCATTTTCTTGTTCGATGCCCGAAATGTACTCCCGTTTCGAGCAGTTCTTTCATCGTAAGAACGTCCACATCACCCTCCCAAATTGTCCTGAACTCATAATAATGAAGTATAGCCAAAGCCCGATAGTTCCGCAATCACGCGCTTTGCGGAACATCGGCTTCATAATTGCTGCGGATTCACTTGTTCGCCGCCCATGCGGCGAGTGATAATGATGCCACATTTGAGGCGGTGAAGCACGTGGATGCAACGCGAGTTAATCGCACTGAGGTGCGAGAGCTTCCAAAAAACATCGAAGCGGAGCAGGTCGTGCTTGGTTCCGCTATTCTGGAACCGGAAAGCACGATGCCGATGCTGAGCGAGAAGTTGGTTCCCTCAGACTTCTATGAGCGTCGACACCGCGTTATCTTTCGAGCCATTAGTGAGTTGTTCGAGCGAAACGAACCAGCGGATATCATTCTATTAGCTAATCGTCTGGAAGAAACTGACGATATGGAACGCGCTGGCGGGCGCATGTACCTCAACGAGTTGCTGGACCGCACAACGACGACGGCTAGCGTGGAGTATTACGCGGATATTGTGAAACGCAAAGCCACGTTGCGAGCTCTCATTGAATCGGGCGGCCAGATCTCTGAACTCGGCTTTGACGAGGCAAGCGAGACGGAAGTGATCCTTGACAAGGCAGAGCAACTTATTTTTGGCATCTCCACAGGTGACAAGGGAGATACCTATTACCTGATCAAGGAATTTGTGCGAGATCACATCTCGCATCTTGAGGAACTCCAGAAGAACCCCGATGGGCACGCGTTATCTGGTTTTTCTACAGGATTTCACCAGCTTGATGAGATGACGTCGGGTATGCAGCGTTCCGATCTTGCTATCCTTGCCGGGAGACCGGGAACAGGGAAGACGAGTCTTCTTCTAGCTTTTGCGCGGCATATGGCCATTCGCGAGAAGGCTAGAATTGGAATATTTTCCCTGGAAATGAAGAAAGAAGCTTTGCTGGAGAGATTGCTTTGCGGGGAAGCTAAACTCAATTTACACCTCTTGAGGTCTGGGAGAATGGCGAGTGCTGCGAAGTGGAGAGACCTTAACTCTGCCGCAGGAAAACTACATGCTTCGACAATCATTGTTGACGATTCCCCGGGTGCCTCCATCATTGAAATTAGGGCCCGCGCTCGCCGAATGGCAGCCAGATATGGGCTTGATGTCATTATGGTGGACTATCTGCAATTGGTGGAGGGTGGTAAGAGCGCGGAAAGTCGAGAGAAGGAAGTTGCGTTCATTTCCCGCTCGCTCAAGAAGCTGGCCCGCGAGTTGGATGTTTGTGTGATTGCAGCGTCTCAGTTGAATCGAGGACTCGAAGGACGAACAGAGAAGCGGCCGAGGCTGGCGGACCTGCGTGAATCGGGCGCGATTGAACAAGATGCGGACATTGTTATGTTTGTCTATCGCGAGGACTACCATCGCCAACAAGATGAAGGCGGAAAAGGGGAACCCAGTGACACTTCTGCCGAGACAGAACTCATCATTGCCAAACAAAGAAATGGTCCGGTAGGGAACGTTGACCTGATGTTTCATAAGTCGTATGCGAGCTTTTATCCTGTTGTCGGGGAGTAAGAGGCGACACGCCTCTTTGGAGGGATGGTTTGCGGTCTTTTGACGCCATATAATCGACCGCATCCGCCAGGAGATTGAAGGGAGAAACAATGGCTTATCCAACTGACTATCGTTACACCAAGGATCACGAGTGGATCCAGCTACAAGGGAATCGGGCGCGCATCGGGATTACCGACCATGCGCAAGCCGAATTGGGTGATATCGTGTTCGTCGAACTGCCCGCAGTCGGTACGTCTGTCCAGAAGGGTGACAATGTAGCGACAGTTGAATCTGTTAAAGCTGTCGGCGACGTCTTCTCTCCTGCAGCAGGAACTGTCTTGGGAGTCAATGACGGGCTCGAATCTGCACCGGAAACGATCAACTCTGTGCCCCATGAAGGTGGATGGATCCTCGATCTAGAAGTCAGCGATCTGGCTGATCTTGAAGATACGATGGATGCGGCGGCGTACGAGTCTTTCGAAGCCGGAGCGTAGCCGCGATGCGCTACATCCCTACTACGTCTGCCGATCGACGCGAGATGTTGGCGTCGATCGGTGTTTCTTCGATTGAGGAGCTGTTTGCAGATATCCCGGAATCTGTTCGGAGTCGGTATCGACCGTTGGGGCTTCCTTCTCGAAGCGAGATGGAGGTGGCTACCCTTGTGGGAGATATGGCGAACCGCAACAAGCCGACGGATGCTGTCTGTTTTCTCGGCGGCGGTATCTATGATCATTATGTGCCCAGCATAGTCGGGCACCTATCTTCTCGATCCGAATTTGTGACGGCCTATACGCCATACCAACCTGAGATTAGCCAAGGAACCCTCACAGCGATGTTTGAGTTCCAGACAGCTGTTTGCGAGCTCACGGGCATGGAACTTGCCAATGCCTCCATGTATGACGGTGCCACGGCATTGGCCGAAGCTGTTCTGATGGCTGAGCGGCTCCGAAAGAAGGGCTCTGTTGCCGTTTCGCGATCCTTGTTCTCGCATGTGCGTCGCACATTGGATACCTATTGTTGGGCGACGAATCTTGAGGTTCACGAAATCGGCTATCTAGCTGATGGAACTGTCGATCTCGATTCGCTGCCTGAAGAGCTCTCGGCAGTCATTATTCAAACACCCAACGCATTTGGCGTGATTGAACCTCTGGCAGGGATGAAGGAACGGATCGGCGATGCATTGCTAATCGTGTCTTGTAATCCTGTGTCATTGGGATTGCTGCAACCGCCGGGCGCATTCGGAGCCGATATTGTCGTGGCTGAAGGGCAATCGCTGGGATTGGCCATGGGCTATGGAGGTCCCCTGCTCGGGTTGTTCGCTACGCGTAAGGAATACCTGCGCCAGATGCCGGGACGTGTGGCCGGACGAACCGTCGATGTAGATGGAAAGACTGGGTACGCGATGGCTGCGCAAACGCGCGAGCAACACATTCGTCGCCAGCGAGCGACATCCAATATCTGCACGAATTCCGCGCATTGTGCCCTCATATCAACGATCTATCTTGCTACAGCTGGCGCTGACGGTCTACGGCAGGTTGCCGAGTTAAATTTGGAGAAGGCTCATTACTTGGCGGAAGGAATTACGTCAATCGAGGGGTATGAACTGGCATTTGGCGGGACGTTCTTCAATGAGTTCATTGTGAGAGTGCCCGGAGACGCGGTTGCTATTCACGACCAGTTGATACGCGAAGGCTTTGCCGTCGAATCGCCCCAAGCGCTTCAGGCGCTGGGTTTGGATAATGTCCTGCGGTTTGCCGTGACAGAGAAGCGAACAAAAAAGGAGCTCGATCGATTGATCGAGGCATTGGGAGGACGCCGATGAGCACCATCTTCGACTGTCGATGCAGTGAAGAAGTTGGCGGGCTGTTCCCAAAGCTCGATGTCCCTGCACAAGGAGTGGAGCAGTTGATTGATCCTCATTATTTGCGCAAACAGCCACTTCGCCTACCCAATTTGTCAGAGCCGCAAGTCGCCAGACACTACACCAAGCTATCCAAGATGAATTTTGGTGTAGACGACGGGTTCTATCCCTTGGGAAGCTGCACAATGAAGTACAACCCCAAGCTCAATGAGGCGATGGCTAGCTTGCCTGGTTTCGCCGGGCTCCATCCCCGCAGTGATGTGAGTCGATCTCAGGGCGCGCTACAGCTCCTGTTTGAGCTCAATGGATTTCTTCGAGGTATTGCCGGAATGGCCGATGTCTCTCTGCAGCCCGTTGCAGGCGCTCACGGCGAGTTGACGGGCATGTTCTTGTTCAAGAAGTACTTCGAGATGCGTGGAGAGCACAATCGCAAGAGAATCCTTCTCCCCGATACGGCCCACGGAACGAATCCGGCATCTGCTGCACTAGCTGGTTTCTCAGTAACTGAAGTGGCATCAGATGAAATGGGGATGATCGACCTCGATGCCCTCGACAAAGCGCTCGATGATACGGTGGCCGGAGTCATGCTGACGGTCCCGAATACTCTGGGTATTTTCGAGACAAATATTCTGCAGGTCACAGAGAAGGTGCATGCTGCCGGAGGCTTGTGCTACTTCGATGGGGCGAATCTGAATTCTTACATGGGAAAGACGCGCGCCGGTGACATGGGCGCTGATGTATTCCATTACAACCTCCATAAGACCATGTCAACGCCACACGGCGGCGGCGGACCAGGATCTGGCCCTATTGCAGTTTCTGAGGTACTTGCCGACTACCTGCCCGTTCCACGTGTTCGTCTTGAGGACGGGCACTATGCGTTGGATTGGGATTGTCCCCATTCGATTGGGAGCGTTCATTCGTTCTATGGTAATTTCCTGGTAGCCGTACGCGCCTTTGCTTACATCCTCCAATTGGGAGACGAGGGGCTGCGTGAAGTCAGCGAGAATGCTGTGCTGAATGCAAACTACCTGCAGGAGCGACTCAAGAAGACGTATCCATTGCCCTACGATAGGCTGTGCAAGCACGAGTTCGTGCTGTCTGGGAAGGATGTGGCTGAGGGCGTTTCTACGCTAGATATTGCCAAACGCCTTATTGACTACGGCGTACACCCACCGACAATTTACTTCCCGCTTACCGTGCGAGAAGCGATCATGATCGAGCCTACGGAAACGGAGAGTAAGGCTACGCTTGATCGTTTTGCCGAGATTCTCGAAATCGTGGCGAGAGAAGCTGTAGAAGACCCGCAATTGCTTCATGATGCGCCCGTTCACGCGCCCGTTCGGCGATTGGATCAAACGCAAGCCGCGAAGAATCCAGTGTTGACGTATCCGTTTGACGAGAGGTCGGAGTAGACGTCTAGGGCAGCTTACCGAATTGGTTAACAGTTTAGGGCTCTGGTGCCTAGAACGGTGAGATCCCAACCATGAAGGGCATGAAGAACTTGAAGGGAGGTCCTATTTGCGCATCCAAGGCAGAAATAGGTTTGGGGCTCCTTCATGGGCCTCGTGTTCTTCATGGTGAAGAGGTGTTGCGTTTCGGCAATGGCTCCGATGATGACTCGCAGCCGGGAAGATTAACTAGTGTGCGCGATTGTCTGCAGGCTTGCTTCCAGAGCGTCTGCGGTCTCCTGGCATCGACTGGCATCTTCTGCTTCTACCATGATTCGTAACATGGGCTGTGTGCCTGATGGACGCAGGACAATGCGCCCGAACGTGCCGAGGGTTTCCCTCGCTTGCTGAAGAGCAACTAGAGTACGGGAATCTTCTGCCAACTGGTTCGGGGATTCACAAATGATGTTGCGAGCGATCTGCTTGTATAGCGGAATTTCCCGAGCTAACGTGGGCAGGTCGCGGCCACAATGGTGGGCAATCTCCAGTAGCTTGACTGCTGTAAGAATGCCATCTCCTGTTGGCGAGTGATCGCGAAAAATCACATGACCGGATGCTTCTCCGCCGATCTGAATATCCTCTTCCACCATTCGGTGAGATACATAGCGATCGCCGACATCGGTTCGATGCATGCCGATGCCTCGTTCCTCTAACCAAAGCTCGAGTCCACGATTACTGAGAATGGTGGCTACAATCGCAGCAGGTGATAGTAGGTTTCGTTCTGCCATACTGAATGCCGCAATCCCCATCATGCGGTCGCCGTCGATCTCAAAGCCATCCGGGCCGACGAGGAGAACGCGATCGCCATCGCCATCGAATGCAATCCCAAGATCAGCATCATGCTCGCGGGTCACTTCCTGAAGTCGTGCGAGGCTGGTGGCTCCACAATCCACGTTGATTTTGTCCCCGTCCAACTCACAATGAAGGGGAATGACCGTTGCTCCAAGATGGCGGAAGACGTGTGGTGCAATGGGAGCCGTTGCACCATAGGCGCAATCCAACACGAGCGTCATGTCCGAGAAGTCAACATGCTCGGCGTCGATGGTCCCAGTGAGAAACGCCGCATAGCGAGTTGCCGCGGCTTCCAATATCGAAATTGTGCCGATGATCGCGGAAGGATCATGAGGGCCTTGCAGTGCTTGTTCGATCTTCGTTTCTTCATCTTGAGATAGCTTCTGCCCTTTCCGATCGAACAATTTGATGCCATTATCTTTGGGAGGGTTGTGCGAAGCAGAGATGACGATGCCGAGATCTGCTCGTTCATCTTTGATGAGGAATGAAATTGCTGGCGTTGGAATGATCCCTGCAAGGCAGACATCCAGCCCAGCAGATGCCAGGCCAGCAGACAACGCAGCTTCTAGCATGGGGCCACTGGTTCTTGTGTCTCGTCCAATAATGACACGCCCGCCACGGGGCACAAGCGTGGTTGCGATGGCGCGGGACAGTGACAGAACAAACTCGGGAGAGAGCAGGTCATTTGCCTTGCCGCGGACGCCATCGGTACCGAAGTATTCTGTCATGATCTAGGGAAGCCACCCTCCTGAGATGGAGAACATAGGAAGCGGAAAAGCCAAGGGGTAAATAAACTCACCAGAGAATCCGAAGTAGATCGGGCTCTCGGTCAACAGGCTGTATGCAAGGCCTATGCCTGCGAGCGGATAGGGGAAAAGTTGTGCAGGTCCGAAATAGTAGAAGCCACCTGTTATTCGAAGAAAGGTTGTTGCCTCCTCTTGTATGGGAATATCGAC
>CAZKDW010000036.1:0-8530 GCA_964551625.1 uncultured Thermotogae bacterium
ACGTAACCATCGCCTGCTCCGATTGCATTGATTTGATTCGCTCCCATAATCCGGGCGTTGTCGTCGAACGGGAACTTGTCCTCGTTATATCCCGCAAGAACGCTTGCCCTGAAGTCATCCAGGGAAAGATCGGCTTGAATACCTGCTATCGTATGACGATTGGGCATGGTTCGAGCGCGATCGGCATCCGCTGCTGAGCCTGATACATCTGCCAGCTGAAGCAGGTTAGCCTGCAGGGAGAGGCTGTCTGATATAGGGAGATCTAAGGTCAAGCCATAGAAATAGCTGGCATAATCAGACGTTGCGCCGAACCCACCAGAATAGAGCTCATAGTCTACCTGCAGAATATCCGTCTCAGTTAGCTCAGCCAACATGAACAACATGCCGACTTCGTAGTCAATCATATAGTCAACGTCCCGCTCTAGAAGTACCGAGTTCAGCGTAACGCGTTCAGAATCAGGGATCATAGACAAGCCGAGCATGAAGGCACCATCGCCCACTGTATAATCCAATGCCACACGAAGCGCACTCGTCGATACATAGAACGTATCCGGGAAGTCGCATTCCAGCACGCCATCACTTGCATGAACCATGATCTCATACTCCGGCAGCCGTGAGCTGGGAAGGGAATCGAAGGTCACACCATCCGTGCTAATCTGAATAATCACAGAGCTTTCTCGAACCTCTGTATGTCCCAAATCATAAAACCGCCGGTGCTGTGCTGCGTCGACTGGATAGACAGTTTCGTCGACAACGAGCTGCGCAAACGAAGCAACTGCAGCTAGGAAACCCAACTCATAGTTTGTGCCGACCGTAAACGGATAATCCTTCAGTTCGCTGTCTTCGGGGGCAATCTCTTCGTTGTACACGTCAATCAGTTCCCTCAGCCATTCGCGAACAAGCAACAGAGGGTCTCGCTGCAGCAACAAGACTTGCTCATCCAAATCAAGCACTCGGAAGTTCTGTGTTCTAAATTCTAGCTCAGGCTCCGCGATCACGGCATCATACAGATACCCGATCTCATATTGGTTCAGCACATTTCGCAAACCAGGTGAAATAGCGAATTGCGCGTAGATTGAAGAAAATTCCTCTGTATACAGTGTCTCCAGCACGTATGAAGACAATCCATTCAAGTTAACCCGATAGGGAGCAGGGTCCTCAAGATCACCAGATCGCAAATAGGCTGTATAGTCAATGTCCGCATGTGCCGTCTGCCCAACAAAGACGACCGTTTCTGACACACCTTCAGTCTTGGAAATCACGGCTGTGAGCACGGCATCGCCCATCAGATACTCTAGCCGCAATCCCTTCATCTTCTTGCTGTAGGCAGTAAAATCGGGGACGCTTCCAAACGTGAAGTCACCCAACACACCATCCAACCGCTCCGTGTCCAAATAGAGAACCAAGCTCTGCATCGTCTGTGGCAATTGATCGTTGTAATGAGCTTCAATCGTAAGGACGGACAGCGCCTCACCAACCACATCTACAGTCAGCGATTGATCCAATGTCATCTGGCCAGGCGCAAGTCCGGACGTCGCCAGACCAATAGGGTTACCAAATCCGTAGCGGATCGTCCACGTCTTTCTCCCCTTGAGGTCCACATCGAAATTCTCTTCCTCACCGGCAGTGACAGACAAGGCATCCTGCATCTCATCGCGCGCTGGCTCCTGGCTTTCCGTGACCTCCCCGACGACCCGCGACTCAGTTTGGACAATCGCAGGCTCTGCGCTCGGCATTTCGGATTGGCCGACAGCCGGCACTAGAACAAAGACGAACCAGGCGAACAAGAAGAAGGGAAGAGTCGCTCGTTTGATCATGATGCTCCTCATTAGAATCGGAATGTAAGAGAGGCACGATGACTGCCTCCCAGGTCAGAACGCATGGCATAAGCCCAGTCTAGCTGTAAGCCTCTGAAACGAATCGCGAGTCCAAATGTTGGCCCGAAGCCGTCGTATCCTACGCGCGCGCCAATACCGCTAATCCATGTTTCAAGCCCAGCAGCAAATCCCACTTGAGATGTGAATAAGCCCGAAGCCTCGAACGCGGCATTCCACCAAACATCGGGAGAAGGAGACAGTATCGCAGCCACGCCCAAGCGCAACGATGGATTAAACGACTCGCTCGCCCCCGACTCATAGCTCACAGGCGCTGAGAAGGCTGATTCTAACATTGCCGCAACCCGGATACGGCCCGCATCGATGAGGAGGGCAGGGTCGATCGTCCATCCGTTACCCGAACTTGGAGCCGATATGTGTAGATATCGCCATCGCAGGCCAATGCAGACGGGCCCGATCGGAACACCGCCAGAGAGGGCAATCGCTTGCGATGTGTAGCGGAAGGCTCCCTGTGCAGAGGGGATGATACCCGAATCTACGAGCGACATGTTGATGCCGAACCACGGCATGGCAATGCTCACTGAACCATAGCTGATCCCGCCGAATTGGCGGACATATAGCGATGACAATCCAACACTCGTAAATTTCCCAAGCGCAGCTGGATTGTGAATCACAGCTGTTTCATCGTCAACAAGTGCAGTGAAGGCACCGCCCAATCCAAGTCCGCGGGCCGAGGCCCCCAAGTCGAAAGCCGAGCCTGTGAATTCAATACCCCATCCGCTCCATGCGATGGTGGAGACAGTAAGCAGCAACAAGATCCATATCATTCGTGTCTTCATCGTGCAATCACCAGCCTGCTTACCTCAGATGTTCCGCGATCTGTCTCTAGAACGTAGAGGTAGAGGCCTGATGCCACAGGCTCGCCTCGATTGGTCAGTAAGTGCCACTCCAGGCGAGCGCTCGAAGGATGAACGGGCGCATCGTAAACAAGAGCGCCACTTGCAGAGTAGACATGCACTTCGGCCCATGTCGTTCCCTCAAGCAGTGTAATGGAAAATCGGGCAAGTGTATCCACGGGGTTCTCTTCCAATGAGATCTCTGGCACATCCAGGTCGCTGGGGGGCGGACTAGGCGCACTTACGTTGGCCACAGCCTCTGCGATATTCAGTTTTCCCCATCCCCAGAGAACATTGGGCACGGATCCTGTGTACCCATCGCGTGTCGCTGATTCGGTTAGCAGTGTTCGAATGCGATCTGACGTCAGGTCTGGATTGATCGACAACAGTAGGCCTGCTGCTCCCGATACATGAGGCGCAGCCATGCTTGTACCCAATTCCATCGTGTGCACGCCATCAGGATTGACAAGGTATCCCTGCCACAGGGCATCATCAGAAAGTGCGGCACTAATCCAAGCCCCTGGAGCACAGATTTCAGGCTTCATACGCCCATCACGTGTTGGTCCCTGGCTGGAGAACGCAGACAACACATGAAGTGGATAACTGGAGAGAAAATTCTGCTCACCGCTCAGCGAATCCCAGACAGCTTTGGTATTGAAGGATCCTACAGTAATCACATCGCGAGCATTGCCCGGTTCATCAATCGTTGAAGAGGAATTGCCGTTGGCGATCTCAGCCGATCCACTCACAACCCATGCATCGTACCGCCCGCCCGTTCCCCCTGTATCCGTCACGGTAACCTGCCAAGAATCAGAGCCGGACAGACCACTGAAACGAATGTACGCCTCGTAATCACCGTTGTTTGCGTTCACGCCCGAAGCTGCGTTGTCGACGCGTACTGTGCCGAATGCCGTTGGAACAAGCCCTGAATCTGTGCCTTGCGGCACAATGATGGCTGGACCAGAGGGTGGACTCACAGAAACTGTGAATTCGGCCGAACCTGAATACCACATATCGATCTCGGCGTCCCATCCGTCAGCATCGACACGAAACGTCGAGGCATTGCCCTGCAGCGTGTCTGAAGCATGTATGGCTTGATCTCCTTCATTCCCTGCCGAAACAACAATAACGCGTCCCGAGCCATAGACAAGCTCATCCATACCTTGCTCAAATAGGCTCGTTCCATCGTGAGGCCCCTCATGTCCCCCTAGACTCAGATTAACCACAGCAGGCAAGCTAAGATCCTGCGCAATATTGAAGATGTAGGCGATGCCCGCCAAGATATCCGATGTAAAATAGGTTGTCTTGACCATCACAATCCATGCTTCTGGTGCCACACCGACAAATCCCTCGGCAGACGATGACCCGTCCCCGGCAGCGATGGACATGACGTGGGTCCCGTGTCCATCCGTATCCTTCTCCCGAACAATGCCCTCACTCGAATCATGGCCATAAGCCAGATCAGTTTCGATATCTGCCCGTGTGTATTCGATGCCGAAAGAACCGCTAGACTGGTCAAGAATTCCAAGGATGCGTGACGACTCTTCCGTTCCGTCACCATCGCTGTCAAACCGAAAATCAAGGTGTGTGTAGTCAATGCCAGTATCCACAGAACCTAGGATGACGCCTGCGCCTCTAATCGCCGGGGTTGCCGAGTGAACGACATCGGCAGCAATGGCTGGAATGCTCACATCCAATGTTGGAGACGTTCTTCGCGATTGTTCGATATAGACAACGTCTTGATTCCCAAGCAAGTCTAGGATCTGACGAATCGTCACCGATACACCCACAATGCTTCCTGTGGACGCCTTCACAATAAGCCCATCCAAGCTATTGCCGGAGAACGTGCGCTCCAACTTCACCAACACATCGAACTTATCCTCGTGGGGCGTCGGAGACCAATCCACGGCTGGATACTCACCGTCCAAAAGACCCTGTATGGACATTTTCGTCTCAGGCAATTGCAGCGATTCTAAGACAAGCATCCGCAGCGAAGGATCAAGCCGTTGAATAAGACCTTCAGCCGCAATAGCTGCAAGTGACGTCAGGGAAACTAGAAGAATCAAACCAAGGGCACAGCATTTTCGTAACTTCGTCACACTTCTCCCCCTCAGGACAGATGGCATTGTAGCAGATTCGCTAGGCACCACAAAGGAAGCCGGTTACCTCAGCAATCGACTGCACTCACGAGTGGGTCGGTATCTTTACATGCTAGAGACCACTGTGTTATCATCGCTTGCTGCAATGATCCAAGGCACCAGAGATGTCTTCGATCCGCGCAAATCGGCAACCTACAGGACAGGAGCGTTGTGAACGAATTCGACCCACAGGCACCCCCGGTATCCTCTGTCAATGAGGAGATGAAGGCCAATTACAAGATGGCTGTCGAGAAGGCAATCGCCCATCTCCCTGTTAAGAACGGTGTCATCAACATCGATTCGATTTGGATCGCGACCTCACTGCCTTATGAGATCCTCAATGAGGTTCTCAAGCAAGATGGATTGATCCTGCCAGACAATGTCGACCGCATCAATTTGAAGTCAAATGTCCGCGAGAAGAAAGAAGCTCACCCTAATCGACGTCGTAGAAAGAGAAAGGCAAAAGCCAAAGCAAAGGGGTAGTTATGTCCGCATCGAATCCATCTTCAGAATCTCGCATTCAGTTCGGCACATCAGGGTTTCGCGGTCGATGGGGTATCGAGTACACAGAGGGAACTGTACGAGATATTGCCCAAGCGATCTGCGATTACCTAATCGAAGATGGACTCGCTGGGAAGACGGTTATCATAGGTTATGACAGTCGTGAGAATGCCGACATTGCAGCCGGATGGGCGGCCGATGTCGTACAGGCAAACGGATTCGCCGTCCACCTCACATCGCGAGACACACCCACGCCAGCGCTCGCCTTCTATGCGGGAGAAGTATTGAAGGATCAGTCTGCTGGCGTTATCAATTGCACAGCAAGCCACAATCCCATTAACTGGCACGGAATCAAGTTCTCTCTTCGCGATGGCTCCATCTCACCGCCGCGAGCCACTGACTTCATCTCGGATCGGGCGACAGCCTATCAACGAGGAGATCAATCGCATCCGGTTGTGCAAATGATGCCGGGCTCAGTACAGAAGATGGATCCGCATGACGTCTACTGCCAATGGATCCTCGACAGCGGGCTGAATGACTGCCGCATCTCGCTCGATCACGATCGAATGCGCACTTACTATGCAGATAAACTCGTCATCATTGATGAGATGCATGGCACCGGCCGTGGGTATCTGCGCTCCATCCTAGACAGGATCCGCGTCCCCTACCAAGTGATTCACGGGGAAAGAGATCCTCGACTCGGCGGATTGCATGCGGCAAATCCCGAGGAACCGCACATCCAAGGGTTGAAGGATCGCGTACGAGATGCCGGCGCTGTGATTGGCGTTGGCCTAGACACCGACGCCGACCGCTACGGCATCGTCGATCGGGGCGGACACTACATCCAACCTAATGCCATCCTCGCCATGTTGACTCGCTACCTTGGCGTCGAACGTGGCCTCACTGGCTGTGTTGCCAGTACCTATGTAACAACACACATCCTTGAGCGAATCGCTGCGGACATCAAGAACAATGATTCCTACAAGCCCGCGTCAGGTGCGTTGCCCATGCACCGACGTGATCCCAACTACCACGTCGTCTGCGGGGCAGCGGATGGGATGGTGACAGAGAACGTCTTCACGGTCCTTACTGGCTTCAAGTACATCATCCAAGTACCACAGATGAATCGGGACTATGCTCTTCTCGATAACCGACCAGCAGATTGGCGCTGTCGATTGCTGATTGGCGGAGAGCAGGCTTCGGGTCTCACCTCCAAAGGACATGTCCCCGACAAAGATGGCGTCTGGGCTGATCTGCTTGTCCTCGACATGATGGCTTACTTCGGCAAATCGCTACGGGAACTTTGGCAAGAGACGCAAGCCATGTATGGTCCATCGATCACTGAGCCCATCAATCTCACCGTTCCTACAGAAAAGAAAGCTCCCTTCATCAACTTCTTCCTCGATGCAGCTCGCAGTGGATCATTGGCGGGAATGCCTGTTGTATTCGCAGGTGGGATTCCTGGCAAGTACGCTGAGCTAATGCTCGAAGATGAGAGCGGTAATACGGACAATTTCCTGCACATCCGCCCCTCAGGCACTGAACCATTGATTCGCGTGTACTTGGAGACTGCTTCTGAGCAGGCACTGTCCGCGCTGCGCAATCTAGTCAACGCCGAGGCAGCAGCCATCTAATAGGCAAGCAGGAACGGCACCTCCTATGCGTGCCGATCTTATGTACTTGACGGCACTGGCAACATCTCCCAACATGTGCCTATGACCGCCTGCAATCCTGCAAACTGAAGGCGGCATCAAGTAGGAGTTCAAATGGCTCAAGACAGAAACGCAGACGCGTATGATTTTTCAGCCATCGAAACGCGATGGCGCGATTTCTGGAGTGAGCGTGGGTACTTCCAAACGGACACCTCCGCTCGAGAGGGAACCTATTACTACCTCAATATGTTCCCCTATCCCTCCGGCTACCTACACGTAGGACACGGCCGCAATTACATCATTGGCGACGTAATCACTCGTGTGAAGATCATGCGCGGACTACAGGTCTTGAACCCCATGGGATGGGACGCCTTTGGCCTTCCTGCCGAGAATGCAGCCATCGAAAACGAAACACATCCTTGGACCTTCACCAAGAAGAACATCGAGACATCGAAAGAGCAGTTCCGAAACTGGGGCGTGCAATTCGATTGGGATCGCGAGGTCACCACCTGTCTGCCCGACTACTACAAATGGACACAATGGCTGTTCATCCAGCTGTACAAAGCAGGATTGGCCTACAAGAAGAAAGCCACGGTCAATTATTGCCCTACATGCGACACCGTGCTGGCCAACGAGCAAGTCGTCGGTGGCGAGTGCGAACGCTGTGGCACACCGCCAGAGCCACGAGCCTTGGAGCAGTGGTTCTTCAAGATCACCGAGTATGCTCAGCAACTGCTCGATGATCTCGACACGCTGGAGAAGTGGCCTGACAACGTCGTCAAAATGCAAGAGAACTGGATCGGCCGATCCGAGGGCGCAGAAGTCGTCTTCACCACAGAGAACGACGATCCTATTCCCGTGTTCACCACACGTCCAGACACACTGTGGGGAGCCACCTTCATGGTCTTGGCACCTGAGCATCCGCTCGTGGATAAACTCGCTGTAGAAAGCCAGCGAAAAGCCATCGCAACTTATCGAGACATGGCCGCTCGTGCCAGCGAAATTGATCGATTGGCTACGGACCGTGACAAAACGGGCGTGTTCACTGGCGGATTCGCCATCAATCCCGTCAATGGCGAGAAGGTGCCGGTCTGGATTGCCGACTACGTGCTGATGACGTATGGAACCGGGGCAATCATGGCAGTTCCAGCACATGATGAACGCGATTTTGCCTTTGCCATCAAATTCGGACTGCCCATCCTTCCCGTGTTGGCTCGAACCGACACCGTTTCCAAGAGCTGGGTCCGGCCAAATTCGGTGTCCGGCGATTTCGGCGATAAGCTGGATCTGTTGGGAATCGCCTATATAAAGACAACAGACGAAGGCTACAACGTGACCATGGAGAGCGAAGCGGATTTCGAGCGCTTTGTCGTACTCATTCGAGACGATCTTCTGCCCGGACATTGGAACGAGATTGTCGGGACCCACTGGCTCTTTACATTCGAAGATAGGCAGCTGCCTCTTGATTCCGTGGCCGCCGACCGAGAGATCCTGTCACGCTGCGCGGT
>CAZKDW010000036.1:8630-11064 GCA_964551625.1 uncultured Thermotogae bacterium
GACAGCGCTATTGGGGCGCACCGATTCCCATGATTCATTGCGAGAAATGCGGTCAGGTGCCCGTGCCTGAAGATCAGCTGCCTGTGCTGCTGCCAGAGACCGCATTCATTGGCAAGATGGGATTAGCCGATATTCCTGGCTATGCAGACACAACGTGCCCGTCGTGCGGAGGCGCTGCGAAGCGAGACACGGACACGATGGACACGTTCGTGGATTCGTCTTGGTACTACCTGCGGTTTATCAATTCGCAGATGACTGATAAGATCTTCGATCGCGATGATGTCGACCACTGGCTGCCTGTCGATCAGTACGTCGGTGGCGTCGAACACGCCATTTTGCACTTGCTCTATGCTCGTTTCATCACCAAGGCATTGCATGATATGGGTCATCTGGGATTCAAGGAGCCGTTTGCTCGGCTGTTCACGCAGGGTATGGTTTGTCATGTGGCCTACCGCTGTCCAGACCATGGATGGCTATTCCCCAAAGACGTCGATGCCGAAAATCCCGTGTGTCCGCAATGCAGCAAGGATCTCGCCGTGTCGAGCTTCAAGATGTCCAAGTCGAAGCGCAATGTCGTCGATCCGAAAGAGATCGTCGACCACTACGGAGCTGACACCGAGCGCCTGTATACCATGTTCATGGGCCCTCCTGATCGCGACATCGACTGGACAGACGATGGCATTCGCGGAGCCTTCCGATTCCTCAATCGCGTATGGCATCTAATTATTCCCAACATCGAACGACTGGGGGCAGTCGGAAGCATCGCCGATCCAGCAACGTTGAGTGATGCTTCTGTCTCCCTGTGGCGTCGCGTGCATCGCACCATCAGGAAGGTCAGCGAAGATATCGAAGTGCGATTCAGCTTCAATACGGCCGTCGCTGCCATCATGGAGCTATTCAACGAGCTATCACCCTACATGGCCCAGGACAACATTGATCCTGTACTACTTCGCGAAGCCGTCGACTCCCTCATACTCATCCTGTCTCCTTTCACACCCTTTGTGTGCGAGGAACTGTGGCAGCGAACGGGACACAAAGACTCGATCCTCGATCAATCCTGGCCCGACTATCAGGAAGCCGCGCTAGAAGAAGATACCGTTGAGGTTCCCATTCAGGTCAATGGCAAGCTGCGCGCGCGTATCACAGTTCCTGCGGCTGCCGCCACGGACCGTGATGCACTGAAGGCGGCAGCACTTGCCGACAAGCGCGTCCAAGATCTACTCGAGGGCAGCGAGCTAATCAAAGCCATCGCCATTCCGGGAAAGATGGTTAGCCTGGTTGTGAAGTGATCTCATGAGTGCAAGAAACGAATCGAATCCAAGATCTGATTCAAGCAGCGCCCCTTCTTTTGTGCAAAAGGGAGGGGGCGTCTTATTGGATCGAGATGGCGTCATTTCCCAACAAACCGCCTTTGTAAACGAACCCGATGATCTCATTCTCATCGACGGCGCAGCAACAGCCATTGCCCGACTCAATCAAGCCGGGTGGCCAGTCGCCATCATCACCAATCAAGGCGGGATCGCCATGGGCTATCTCACAGAGGAGATGCTTCATACCATTCATGACAGATTGGCGCAATTGCTGGCCGAAGAAGGCGCGCACGTGGACGCCATCTTCTACTGCGCCCACCACGAACACGCGAAGCTGCCCCAATACAAGACAGATTGCCAGTGTCGCAAACCGAATATTGGCATGCTAGAACAAGCCAGAGACAAACTAGACATTGACCTCTCCAAGTCCGTTGTCGTTGGCGACCGCACCACTGACATCCTTGCAGGCATTCGCGGAGGCTGCTCAACCATCCTTGTAGAGACCGGTTCCGCTGGCAAAGATCGCGAGATCGTCGCCGAGCCGAATGTCGTGGTTGAGGACTTGAGTGCCGCAGTTGATCTGATACTCAGCCGGTTCAAGTCCGAAGGCACGTAGTAGCGAGCCGTCGAAGCCACAGAGCTCTTAGAGAGAGATAGCTTCGACCCTAGCTGCTGCGGGTTCATCCTCGCAGCAGCCGACATCCGCAGCAGCCATTGATCTGATCCTTTCGACAGTGCGCTTGGAGGCTTGAAGGGACGGCCCGAATCGGGTATCAATAGACCTCAATCGGGGCCTTAGCTCAGCTGGGAGAGCGCTTGCATGGCATGCAAGAGGTCAAGGGTTCGAGTCCCTTAGGCTCCACCACTTCGAAGGGGACACGTCCGTCCCCTCTCTTGACCCATTTGAGACAATATTCATCACCAGACGGCGATGCACGTATGCGTTCTATATACAGTCCCCTAGGATCCAAACTACCACACTGTACAGCTTTCGGCTTCTCTCGTAGTTGCTTCGTCCCCCTCTAGCTAGCGCGCAGCGGAGTGTATGCAGAACGCGTGCACGAGATATCTCGTAGTGATACACATCACAGTCAGAGGCTCATCCGTGTGACGAGAGACTAGTA
>CAZKDW010000037.1:0-11045 GCA_964551625.1 uncultured Thermotogae bacterium
CGAGCGGCAAACTGGATACGTTACTTCGAGGATGACGGCCTTCCTGATGCATCCGTGACTGCGATTCTCATCCATGACGATGTTGTGTGGATTGGCACGAGGGGAGGCCTCGTTTCAATGCCTTCCGAAGGGGCGGATCCGTACGAGAACTGGGTGCAATTTGAGAGCAATGGCTTCGAATCTCTTCCTCCTATCACAGCTCTAGCTGCTGATGCTGAGACGATTTACATCGGTACAGAAAGCGGTGTCTATGTCTATGAGACCAGCATGGATCTCCTTGAACTGATTACGGGAACCGACGGGGTTTGGGTCAACGATCTCGAGCGTGCCAATGAAACGCTGTATGTTGCGTCTAAGCGAGGCCTGCGCGGATTCCGCAATGGTGTTGGCATGGGGTGGCTTGTTTTAGGAGAAGCAGTTACGAGCGTTGCCCATGTCGATGGCGTGCTCTATTACGGCACGGAGTCGGGGCTCATCGAACTGGCAGGCAATGGAACGACCCCATCTCTAGAAGGTGTGGTCATCACTGCGTTGGCCATCTCAGATGATGGGCTCTGGGTTGGCACCGAACCAGATGAGACATCTAGTTTGACCGTTTGGCGGATGACAGATCAACTGAAGGCGATTGGTGAATCGACCACAGGTATCTCTGGCCTCGATCCCTATGCATTCTCAGATAGCTTGGCGTCTGAGCACACGGTTACAGGATGGGTGACTCGGGCTTCGTTCCAACAGAACGCAGATGGCTATTCGCTGAGCGGACGAGTTGAGGTTGTGCCTCCCTCATTCCGCGCGATTGGCAGCTCGCGGCGATCTGATAGCACGGGCTGGACGTTCTCTGGCGACGTTTCGTTGGGACGCGAGGGGACCCTTCGCTTTGATCATGACTATCGGCTTTCAGATCAGCTGGGCGAGAGGCCTAGCGACAGAATGTCGAATGGATTGTCCTTAGATTGGAGTAGTTCGGGAGGTCCTGATTGGCAAGCGTCTATCCGACAGGCCGAAGCCAATGACACGGATCATTTGGGTAGCAAGAATACTCGCGAAATCACGATGTCGGTTTCGACGAACGAATCCTTCTTCAGGGACGCCCTTCGGCTTGCGGCGTCCTGGGATCGCTTCAGTTTCGCATCAGATCGCTGGGATGAGGAATGGCAGAAAGAGTCGATCTCACTGACAGTCGATTGGCAGCTGACGGATGCGTTGAGCACGAATGGCTCCTGGTCGCGGCCCGTTCGCTTCGCGGATGAATCCATGTCGGGATCCGAACGACTGGCATGGAACTGGGATTGGACATCATCCATTGGCTTTGCCGACGTAGATGTGGCGTATTCTGCTGATTGGGCGAGCACCTTGTTTGAAGAAGAAGGGACTTGGTCTCACGAAGCCGAAGTGCGGTTCGATGGCGAATCCTTCCAGAGCTCTGGCTGGGATTTCTCCCCAGATCTCAAGCTAGAAGCCGCATACGAAAGAGCGGAAGCAGACTTACATGCTGAATTGTCCCTTCGTTCAGAGATCGACGACCTCACGTTGAGGTCAACGGTTCGCGGGCATCTGACTGAGTTGGGACGGCCCGTTCACAATCGAGTGGCTGATCTATCAGTAAACGCGAAGTACTCAGGGTTTGCTGACATGGATCTCTCGATGACCTACACGGGAAGCCGAAGCGCTGCGGTCATGGAGGATGATGTTTCTCCTGCATCTAGCGATTCGCTCATCGGGCGATTGACTTGGTCCCCTGAGGACGGGCCACGTGACGAGCTCTCCTTCTCGCTGCGCATCAAGGAGAGCGAGGCCTCTAATCAAATAACGGTAACCATCGATAATGGGTTCACACTCAACCTTTCGACGCGTGTCGTGAGATGGCTTAAGCTAGAGGAAGGGACGCTGGCTGAGGGATACCCGATCGCCGACCTGCGATTGGACTCCAAAGCAGAGTATCGAGGGGGGACAGCGGATCCAGAGTTCACGTTCTCAACATCAGCGCGCGTCTTGGTCGCGATGGCTGCAAGCTGGAATGTGTCTTTCGCGACAACGTACAACATGGGCTACAAGAGTTCAGTTGGTCTCTACAATAGTCTTGCACTAGAGATGACGTTCGCCATTGACTTCTAGCGATTGCCATTCTCGCTCTTTGCGAGTGTTTACCCCCCGCCAACAGGAGGGAGGAAGGCGACGGTATCCCCATCATGCAGTGGTGTTTGGTTTCCTTGCAGGAAATGGATATTACGTCCGTTGATGAGGACATTGAGATAGCCGGCATCGAGCCCGGCTGTCAGTTTTGCAGATCCATCTGGAAAGGCGATTTGTAGCTCGCATAGAAGAGCGGCGAGTGTAGATGCGGAGGGTAATAACAGCTGTTGTCCTCCTCCAGGAAACGATTCTCTTAGACCGCCGAAGACCTTGACGATAATTTGCATCGGGTGACTTGCCGCATCCTTTGTCATGGGGCATTGATACTTTGTTCGCAGCTTAATGGCAACTGCAAATGGTGCCTGGCCAATCCGTTGGTTCCATCCACTGAGCCGGATATAATGCCGACTTGGGATCTGAGCTATGAGCTAAAGGAGGTGGGTGATGGACAAGCAACGTGTGCTCGTGTGTAGTGCCTGGCCCTATGCGTCAGGAGTTCCTCATTTGGGGAATCTGGTGAGTTCGCTGATGTCGGGAGACGTGTTTGCCCGCTACTACCGCCTTCTGGGCAAGGATGTCCTGTACGTATCGGGAACAGACGCTCATGGAACGAGGATCGAGTTTGAGGCAGAGCAAGAAGGCATCTCCTCCGCAGAACTTGCAGATCGAAATCACAAGAAGATCGTTGAGGTCATCGAAGGATTCGGCATTGCCTTTGACAACTACACAACGACCGAATCCTCCTGGCATAAGGAATTTGTCCGCGACATCTATCTTCAAATGGATGCCAATGGATTTATCTGCACGAAGACCGAGCAGCGTGCCTACTGTCGCGAGTGCGAGAAATTTCTAGCTGACAGATTCATCATCGGAACATGTCCAAAATGTGCGTCTCCACACGCGCTAGGAAATCAGTGCGATGCGTGTGGCGCGATTCTTGAGCCCGAAGAACTCGTCACGCCTCGGTGTACGATGTGTGAGGGGTCGGACATCGAGTTTCGCGAGACCAAGCACTGGTATCTCGACTTGCCCAAGCTTTCCCCATCTCTCGATGCCTACGTTCAAACGAAAGACTTTCAAGGGAATGTGCGACGCTACACGCAACAGATGATTGATGACGGGCTTCGAGCGCGCGCGATGACAAGAGACATCAAGTGGGGAATTCCCGCTCCATTTGAAGGCGCAGAAGGCAAGGTGATCTATGTCTGGGGTGAAGCAGCCCTTGGATATGTGTCTGCTACAGTCGAGCACTTTTCGGGGCAAGAGGAATGGAAAGAGTACTGGTTTGGGGAAGACGTGCATCAGATCTATACGCAAGGGAAGGACAACATCACCTTCCACACGTTAATCTTCCCCGGACAGTTGATTGCATCCAATCAAGGCTATCATCTGCCGGATCAAATTGCAGCCACGGAGTACCTGAACTGGATTGGTGGCGAGAGCTTCTCCAAGAGTCGAGGCGTCGGCCTCTATTGCGATGACGCGTTGCGCGTTATGGATAGCGAATTGTGGCGATTCTACCTCCTCTACAATCGACCCGAAGGGCGCGATGTGAACTTCTCTTGGGAGGAGTTGGAGAAGGCCGTTAACGGGATTCTCATTTCCAATATTGCCAATCTGATGAATCGAGTGCTGAGCTTCATCCAGACGAAGTTTGATGCCGTTGTCCCTGACGTCGCCTTAGACCCTGAGGTTGTCACTGCTGTGAGCAAGCGAATTGGCGAGTATGAGGCAGCGATGGAAGGTGGCGGTATAGCTCAAGCTGTACGAAGTGTCTGCGAACTTGCTGGATTTGGGAATGAGTATTTCCAGCGCAAGAAGCCTTGGGCCACCAAAGATCAAGCAGCCGTGGCCAGTGGAGCCTATTTTGTCAAGGCAATGGCAATCATGCTGCTCCCGATCATGCCAAAGTTCGCTACCTCGGTTCTGAGAATCGTAGGTATTGATCATGCGGTGTGGAAGGATCTGGATGGGGGACTTGGGGGCGTGAGGCTGACTGATAAACGAACATTGCTAGAGCGCATCGATGTCGCACAGATTCGAGAGGCTATCATGAGCTGCTCGAACGATAGCGACGAAACGAAGGAAGTGGACGTTGAGCAAATCACATTCGAGGATTTCAAGAAGTTTGATTTCCGCATTGCCGAAATCCTCAAAGTGGACGAAATCAAAGGAGCCGATAAACTTTACCAGCTGAAAGTAAACGTTGGCGACGGGCACCGGACGTGCGTTGCGGGGATCAAGGCGCACTTTAGTAAAGAGGATCTCGTTGGACGAAAGGTCCTTGTATTGGTAAATCTGGAGCCTGTAACCATCCGTGGCGTGCGCTCGGAATGCATGGTCTTGGCTGCAAAGGGGACGACCTTGTCTCTATTGGAGCCAGACGCTCGCGTTGAGCCCGGAAGTCCTGTATCCTAGGGACTATTGAAATGCCATAATCAGACGGCTAGAATTTGGCACGAATTGGGGTGTTAAGTACATGTATGCAGTGATAGAGACAGGTGGAAAGCAGTATCGCGTGCAGGAAGGCATGGTGTTTGAACACGAGCTTCTGAAAGGAACAGACGTGGGACAAGCCGTGCAATTCGATAAGGTCTTGCTCGTCGCAGAAGCTGAAGATGTCAAGATTGGTACGCCATACGTAGAGGGGGCCGTTGTCAAGGGAGAAATCCAAGAACAAGGCCGAGGCGACAAGATTATCGTTTACAAATACAAGAGCAAGAAGGGATATCGCCGAAAGCAAGGGCATCGGCAATCCTATATGGCGACGAAGATTACCGCCATCGAAAGCTAGGAGTCATCGTGGGAGAAGCGGTTATCCATCAAGACGAGAGGGGACGCGTGGTTGGCGTTTCCATGCAAGCCGAGGGCATGTCTGCTCTGGCCAAGGCATCGACGACCACGCTATTGCGTGCTGTCGCTGAATCCTTGGCAGAGTACCTGCATGTTTCTGTTGAGGCATCATTCAGCGATGAACTGAGCCTTGAAGTGGATCGGCGTGATCAATACCTTGATCGAGAGATAGACGCCATTCTTGCGACGATGAGAAGTGGACTACGCCTCGTGGAGCGGGATTACCCAGCCGAGTTGATGGTTCATGAAGCAACGGTTGGAGTTGAAGTTTAGGTCCTTCCACTGAGAAAGAGATAGGGAGATAGTATGGCCCATAAAACGAGTACTGGTTCAACGCAGAACACTCACGATACCGCCGGTAAACGCCTAGGTGTGAAGAGATTCGGAGGCGAATGGGTGAACTGCGGGACGATTATCATGCGCCAGCGTGGCACAAGGATTCATCCAGGCAAGAATGTGGGGCTTGGAAGAGACTTTACGCTTTTCGCAACGGCACCAGGCTATGTGCACTTCGAAGAACGCGGCAAGAAATCTGTCAGTGTCCTTCCAACACGTGCAGCCTGATACGCAGCGGATAACTCCTCTGCAATCCTATGTTTATTGACGAAGCAACCATCCGCGCGCGCGGCGGGCGCGGTGGGAATGGAGTGATTCACTTCGTTTCAGGCCCAGGCAAAGCTCATGGCGGCCCTGACGGCGGTAATGCCGGTGCGGGCGGATCGGTTCTGCTTGAAGCCTCTTCTAGTGTGTCTACGCTGTATCGATTTCGCCATCGCCCCCTTATCGAGGGCGAGAACGGCGTGAACGGTGCTCGCAATAACCAGCATGGAGCCGTTGGAGCCGATTGTGTTGTTCTGGTCCCATTGGGAACCATTATCCGCGATACAACCTCTGGCGAGCTTCTGGCCGATCTGAGTCTCGCGGGAGAGCAGGCATTGGTCGCCGAAGGCGGGGAAGCTGGACGGGGGAACAACAGCTTCACGACATCGAGGCGGCAAGCCCCTCGTATTTGTGAACGCGGGTTGGCGGGGGAATCGAGAACGCTCAAGCTTGAGCTCAAGCTCATTGCCGATATCGGCATCATTGGATTCCCAAATGTCGGCAAATCCAGTTTGATTTCCTCTATCTCTGGGAAGCGTGCCAAGATCGCTGATTATCCATTTACAACGCTAGTGCCTAATCTGGGCGTTGTCGATGTCGACGGGAAGAACCAATTTGTCGCTGTCGATGTCCCTGGTCTTGTTCAAGGTGCACATGAAGGCAAGGGCCTGGGAGGTCGATTCCTGCGCCATGTCGAGCGAACATCGGCATTCATTCATATGATTGACTTGGCTCCGATGGAGGAGCGCGATCCCATCGAAGATTTCGATGCGATTAATAACGAGTTGGCTTCATTCAATCCACATCTTGCCAAGCGACCTCAGATTATCGTGGGAAACAAGTCAGACGCAGTGTCTGACGAGGATCTGGCGAAAATCCAGGAGCGATTCTCCTCGGAACGGGGAATTGACTTGCTGTCGATCTCGGTTGCCACAGGAGATAGTGTCCGCACGCTTGTTCACAGAGCCTTCTACCTGCTTCAAGGGGTTCGCTCCAAAGAAGAGCCTCAAGGGATGCCCGCAGTACGGCGTAAGATCTATCGGTTTGAAGGGGAAACAGGATTCTCTGTTGCCCGAGAAGACGATGTGCTTGTCGTGTCTGGCAAAACCGTAGAGAATCTTGTCAAGAAGCTCGTGCTGGATCACTACGATGCGCAGGAGTACCTTGGCCATCGCCTCGAAAAAATGGGTGTCACGAAGGAACTGCGTCGACAGGGCTGGAAGAGCACGGAAATGATTCGTATTGGGGAGATTGAGGTTGAACTTGAAGGGTAGAGTGGGCCTATTCGGGGGAACGTTCAATCCTCTACATAATGCGCATCTAGAGGTGGCTCGAACAGCGCTGAATCAATATGAATTATCGCGCATTGTTTTTGTCCCCAATGGGATCCCTCCACACAAAGGCAGGGTGCTTGGCGGAGACAAAGAGGTGCGATACGAAATGGTTCGACTCGCCATCGAATCAATTCCTGAATTCGACGTTTCAAGGATTGAGGTTGATCGTGCTGGCCCCTCCTATACTATTGACACTATCCGAGCTTTGAAGGATGATTACCCGCAAGGGATTTGCTTTATCGTGGGAGCGGATCGTCTCCTGAAGCTTGATACGTGGAAAGAACCCCATGAGCTTCTGCGGAGTGTTCCGTTTGTTATTGCCCCGCGAAGTGGTGTAAGCCTCGATGTATTTGATGTTTCCCCATTTCGCGAAGCAATGATTGTTCCATTGGAAATGGATGATGTAGATTTGTCTTCGTCTGCACTACGAGAACGAATTCACCGCGGTGAATCGATTCGCGAGTGGGTTCCAAGGCAGGTTGCAGAGTATATTGAGGAACACAAGTTATACAGAAGCGGGAATCGGCTAGGACCGAATCCCACTAGCTAGGAGGTTAGGATCGACAAACGAAAGCTGCGAATCAATGAACGGATTCGCGAAAGTGAAGTCCGAGTCGTTGATGATACGGGCGAAAACCTTGGTGTACTAAAGCGTGATGAAGCGATTGCCATTGCCAAGGAGAAGGGTCTGGATCTCGTGGAAGTAGCACCTCTAGCGAAGCCCGTTGTCTGCAAGATTGTAGACTACGGGAAGTATCACTATCAGCAAGAAAAGAGCGAACGCAAAGGCAAACATCGCTCCAAGCTGAAGGAAGTAAAATTCACCATCAAGATTGGTGAACATGACTTCCAGACCAAGATGAATCGCGTTCGTCAATTCTTGGGCAAGGGTGATGTGGTTCGTGTGAGTATCTTCTTCCGCGGTCGTGAGATCGTACATGCATCAAGGGGCCGAGAACTGCTACGGCGAGTGCAGGAACAAGTGAGTGACATTGCACGCGCCGAAGGAGATCCGATGGCAAGAGGGAAGATCCTGCAGTTGCTCATTGTCCCTACCAATAAGGTCTAGTAACCGTTTAGGAGGAATGAGAAGTGCCGAAACAAAAGACGCATTCAGCGGCCAAGAAACGCTTCAAGCGTTCAAAGAACGGAAAGCTCTTTCATCATATGTCGAACTTTTTTCATAAGAATACGAAGAAGAGTTCAAAGCCCAAGCGCCAGGCACGCCAATCGAAAGAATTGAGCGGGGGGCAGGCCAAAAATATTACCCGGATGATCGGGAAGTAATTCGGAGGATCAGCACATGCCACGAGCACGTGGAGGGAATAAGCGCAAAGAGAGCCGTAAGAAGATTATGGTTCTCGCCAAAGGTTTCAAGGGAAAAAGGGGGACATCGCATCGTATTGCTAAGCAAGCGGTGATGAAGGCCCTCCGAAATAGCTACATTGACCGTCGTCGAAAGAAAAGAGATTTTCGACGCCTGTGGATTACTCGCATTGGCGCTGCTGCCAAGTTGAACGGCACCTCATATTCTGCGTTCATTGGCGGACTTGAACGGCGCGGTATCGCGATTAATCGAAAGATGCTGGCGGACATTGCCGTCAGAGACGAGCATGCGTTCTCCGTATTGGCAGAGATCGCAAAGGGGGAAGCCGTCAAAGGATAGCTTGGATGGAACCGGTGAGGTGCATGGTGTCGTACTTGCCTACTGCGCGAAGCTTGAGACATCCTCACCACTCCGGTTCTTTCTTTGACGCCTACGACGAAGCCCATTGACGACGGCTGTATCCCGTCTTGGTCTTACATGTCGTAGCCTCTGACGAATGGTTTGACAATCGTAACAGGATCGGAAGACGTCTCCAGTTTGAGCCACAACGCAAGAACTCGCGTGCTGATTAATGAGCTACGCATGCGCGGCCTTCATGGTGTCTATCAAGAAGAACGCGAAGAAGGGAACGAGTTCTCAATTGACGTAGAGCTTGAAGGGGATTTCAGCAAAGCGATCACAACGGATGCTATTGAAGATTCCGTTGACATCGAACAAGTGGCCACGCTTGTGCGTGACATCAATCGGCAGCAACAATTTCACCTCATTGAGTCGTTTGCCGATGCCATCGGTCGTTCGCTATTGCGGCGTTTCCCGATCCTATCACGAGTCGTTGTCAGGGTTACTAAGTTGACATTGGTGCGATTGGAATCGGTCCGCAGCTCGACCGCGGAAGTTACGTTGCACCGACCATGACTGTCCAGACCGTCTATATCGCTTTTGGAGCGAATCTTGGCAATCCAAGAAAACAGATCAAGCAGGGGATCAAGGCATTGAATGATCATGGCGTGAACGTCATCGATCAATCTTCCTGGTTCGAAACAGAACCCGTCCATGTCTCGGACCAGCCGTGGTTTCTCAACCTTGTAGCACGTGCGGAGACATCACTTGAGCCGCACGACTTGCTGTCACTTTGCCAGCAAGTTGAGAAAGGTGAAGGCCGCGTGCCCTCCGAGAGATTTGGACCACGCCACCTGGATATTGACATCCTGCTCTATGGGGATCGACATATTGATTCAGAGACCTTGGCCATTCCTCATCCGCGTATGAGAGAGCGGAGGTTTGTTCTCATCCCCCTTCTTGAGATTGCCCCCAACCTGAAAGACCCAGTACTCAACCAA
The DNA here is from genome assembly GCA_964551625.1 of uncultured Thermotogae bacterium. Lineage (GTDB taxonomy): Bacteria > Bipolaricaulota > Bipolaricaulia > UBA7950 > UBA9294 > SPBW01. Next base: position 9,588 of record CAZKDW010000037.1, read on the forward strand.
CCTTATGCTGACATACTCAGCCGACTTGATGAGGGAAAGAAGGTGTTACGATCGCTGATCAACGAATCCTGATATCAGTCGACACCCAAGACAACGAAACTCGCCGCACGCGAGTTGCCATTGTCGAAGATGATCGGCTCATGGAGATTTACTACGGACATCCTACCCAAGATAAAATCATGGGCAACATTTACCGTGGGCGTATAGAAGACGTATTGCCTGGCCTGGGCTCGGCTTTTGTCGGCGTTGGAGAATCGAAGAGTTTGTTCCTCTCGCGCAACGAGCTGAACCATACCATCTTCTCAGAAGCCGGTGTCAAGCCCTGGCAGAAAGACATTCCCATCACCAATCTTCTCAAGCGCGGAAAGATGATTACGCTGCAAGTACGCCGAGATGGCATTGGGAATAAGAATCCTCAAGGGACGACTAAGATCAGTCTACCCGGCAGATTCTGGGTCTTTATTCCAACAGAAGATCGATTGGGTGTTTCACGCAGAGTGGAATCTGTTCGCGCCCAACGACGCATTCGCAAGGTGGCAAGGCAGATCAAAGGACCAGGCGAAGGCCTGATCGCGCGTACGGCCGCTGAGTGGGCAACGGATGAAGAGCTGAAGCACGACTACGATTTGCTGGTCGAGATATGGAACAGTGTCCAGACAGCCGCTGAGAAGGGCAACAACCCTCGATTGCTGTACAAGGGAATGGGTCTCGTACAAACAGTCTTGCGTGATCGGCTTGGACCCAATGTGAAGGAAATCATTGTCGACTCGCCCTTCTTCAAAGAGAAGATTGGCTCATTCCTCGACTACATGCGCATGGGTGATTTTAAGAATCTGATTCAGGTTCACGAGGGCAAAGATAGCCTATTCGACAAATACAAGATTGAACAGCAAATTCAGGCAGGCCTGTCCCGCCGAGTCTCCCTTGCAGGAGGCGGATCCTTGGTGATCGACGAAACCGAAGCACTCATCGCGATTGATGTAAATACAGGCAGCGACGTGCGACATCGAACCCAACATGCAGCTATTCTGAACACGAACCTAGAGGCAGCGGCTGAGATCACTCGGCAGCTACGTTTGAGACAGATTAGCGGCATCATCATCATCGATTTCGTCGATATGGAAAGCCCGAAAGACGTGCAGCAGGTCATCGACAAAGTCAAGGAAGAGCTGAAGAAAGATCGAGTTTCAGCAGACTTCGTCGATATGACTGCCTTAGGCTTGGTCGAGATCACGCGCAAGCGACAAGGTGAGAGCCTGTCCGACATGCTTGAGAACGCGGAATTTGACGCCTAACAGCCGCAGGATTAGTAGCGCAGAGATTCTTGCGTAGTAGCCGACTCTGCGCTACGCTTTGACTTATGGATTGAGAGGGCGTTTAGCTCAGCTGGGAGAGCGTTCGGGTCACATCCGAGAGGTCGCAGGTTCGAGCCCTGCAACGCCCACAGAAGAAAGGGGA
>CAZKDW010000038.1:0-2072 GCA_964551625.1 uncultured Thermotogae bacterium
TGGTGGAGGTGATCGGATTCGAACCGACAGCCTCCCGCGTGCAAGGCGGGCGCTCTCCCGGTTAGAGCTACACCCCCAAATGATTTGCGCTGCTCATTATAGTCGGCTGCGAAGAACGTTCAACCTCACAAGCGTAGGAATTTCGGCAGTTTGAGCGATTGCGGCATCCTGGCTACTATCCTCTTATCTATGCCTAACGATGCACAGCGCGAAGAGAAGCTCAAAGAACTCCCCCTTTCCCCCGGCGTCTACTTGATGAAGGACTCCCAGGGAGACGTGATCTACGTCGGCAAGGCAGCTGCCCTGCGTTCGCGCGTTCGCTCGTACTTCCAATCGCCTGATGGGTTGCATCGGCGAACTCAAGCTTTGGTTGCCGAAATTTCCGATTTCGATGTAATTCAGACAGCGACTGAAACCGAGGCCTTTCTTCTTGAGGACAGCCTGATCAAGCGATATCAGCCTCGGTTCAACGTGCGGCTGCGGGACGATAAACGCTATCCCTATCTCAAGATCACCAACGAAGACTTCCCTCGTGTTCGCATCGTCCGGCAGCGATACCCTGATGGCGCACGTTACTTCGGTCCCTACACCAACGCCAAGGCCATGCGCGCCACGTTGAAGCTCGCACAGAAACTGTTTCCTATACGAACATGCTCGTTAGATTTGCCGTTAAAGGCCCCGCGCAGGCCTTGCCTCAATTATCACATTGGCCGATGTTCGGCTCCTTGCGCGGAACTGATCTCGAAGACCCGCTATGGGCAGCTCGTCGACCAGGCAAGTTTGCTCTTTGAAGGCCGAATTACCGGACTGATCACGCGCCTTCGCAAGTCCATGAAGCGTGCAGCGGAGTCTGAGGAATTCGAGCGCGCAGCCCACATACGCGACCAACTTCACTCCTTGCAACGAAGTCTGGAACGTCAATCCGTGGTGCTCAACGACCAGATGGATCGTGATGTCATCGGCTTGGCATCGAGCGAAGATCGTGTCTGTGCGCTGACGTTCGCCGTACGCGGTGGCCGCATTGTTGGCCGGCAGACGTTCTTCCTTCGAACGCCCGAAGACGTCTCAAACTCTGAGATTCTGGAAGCGTTCATCACCCAGTATTATGCCAATGCCTCTTCAATTCCTCGAGAACTACTCTTGCCCGCGGCTGTCGATCATGGAGAACTGATCAGCGCCTGGTTATCAGAGCTTCGAGGTCGACGCGTGGAGATCAAGATTCCTCAGAGAGGAGAGAAACGATCACTCGTAATCATGTCATCAGACAACGCTCGATACGCTCTGCTGCAGGACAAAAAAAACGCACACGTGAAGAAGGAATCCTCGACGGCCTTGATCGAACTTGTGGACGGACTGTCCCTATCAGGATTTCCACAGCGAATCGAAGCCTTCGACATCTCCAATACACAAGGTGGCGAAGCCACAGGATCCATGGTTGTCTTTGAGAACGGACGTCCTCGACGCGATGCCTATCGCCGATTCAAGGTTCATCTCTCAGGCAAGCCCGATGACTATGCCATGATGAAGGAAGTCGTGCGTCGCCGCTTCCGCCGAGGATTGGCGGAGCTGGCCAACCCAACGCTTGCCAAGGGAAAGTTCTCCGAGTTGCCTGATTTGCTCTTGATTGACGGAGGCAAGGGACAGCTGAAGGTGGCTGTCGACGTACTCAGGGAACTCAACATCGAGGGAATCGACGTGATCGGCTTGGCCAAGCGCTACGAAGAAGTGTTCCAACCGGGGCAATCCCAATCCGTGCGTCTTCCCATGAACTCTGAGGGACTCCTCTTGTTGCGCCGCATCCGCGATGAAGCCCATCGATTTGCCATTTCCTACCACCGAAGATTGCGATCTCAGCGCAGTCTGTCGTCTGTTCTCGATGACATCCCCGGCATCGGGGCCAAGCGAAAGTCAGCCTTGATGAAGGCCTTCGGATCTGTAGATCTCTTGTCTCATGCAACCGCCGAAGACATCTCCCTCGGCGCGGGCATTTCCGAGACTCTGGCGGCATCGATTCTATCTCGCTTGAAAGACCAAGCGGGAGATGCTTCCTAGGCTTATCCACTTCTGGATAG
>CAZKDW010000038.1:2172-11003 GCA_964551625.1 uncultured Thermotogae bacterium
GTTCGCGCTATACTTCGCCGTGGACAAGGAGGTCCTCTCACTTATGCAAACGATCGACCTGTTGAGGAAGCTCTCAAATGCATTTGGCGTCTCAGGGTTCGAAGATGAGGTCCGAGAGATGATTCAATCCCTCGTGGCCCCTCATGTCGATGAGGTCAAGACAGACGCTCTCGGCAATGTGTTCGCCATTCGTAAGTCAGCCACACCAGATGCCAAGACACTCATGCTCGATGCCCATACAGACGAAGTTGGCTTCATCGTGAAGTGGATCGAACGAGATGGGTTCCTTCGATTTTCCCCTCTCGGAGGCTGGGATTCGCGCATCATCCCCGGGCACCGCGTCGTGATTCAAACCCGCTCTGGCACAATGCAGACAGGAGTTATTGGCACAGCGCCTCCACACATTCTGACTGACGCCGAGCGGAAATCTCCGATTCCGATTGAGAAGATGTTCATTGATATCGGAGCAACGTCTGTAGAGGAAGCTCATGAGATGGGTATTCAGATCGGCGATCCGCTCACCATTCACTACCCTTTTGAGGAGATCAAAGAGGGCTATGTGACAGGCAAGGCATTTGACGATCGCGCAGGATGTGCTGTGTTAATCGAAACCGCTGAACGAACGGCAGGACAGGACTTGGGTGTCCATATCGTGTTCGCATTCGTTATCGGAGAAGAGGTCGGATTGCGCGGCGCTCGTACAGCGGCATTTCAGATTGAGCCCGATCTTGCCATCGCAGTAGAAGGAACCATCGGCGCCGACATGCCTGGCGTGCCAGAGAATTCTCAGCCCGTGCGCTTGGGGCAAGGCCCTGCTCTGTCCGTGGCCGATCGGTCGATCATCGTCACCCGCAAAGTACTCCATGCTATGGAGTCGATTGCTGATGACGCCAACATTCCCTATCAATACAAACTGCCCACGTATGGCGGCACAGACGCTGGAGCCATTCACGTATCACGCGGCGGATGCTTGGCAGGTATCGTTTCGGTTCCCTGCCGATATATCCACTCTCCCATTTCTACGCTGCGACTGGCTGATTTTGAACTCACCAGTCGGTATGTAACGGAGCTAGTCAGGCAACTCCCGGATGCCGTCCTATAAGAGAGCCAGAGACTCTGCTGGGTCCAGGGAAATAAAAAACCGCAGCATCGCACCAGATCTTGCGCGATGCTGCGGGTTCTTTCAGTCTCTCACTCCCTTCTAGCCGGGGCCAGAGAGAGGATTAGGGTTTGTTCGATGCGATTTCTGTCTTGACGACTTCAGCCAATCGACGAACACCTTCGTCAATCTTCTCAGGCGAACTAGATGAGAAGGCCAGCCTCATGGTATTGTGCCCAGACCCGTCGACAAACGCTGAGGTCCCGGGAACATACGCCACCTTCTGTTCAATGGCCCGCTTAAACATCTCTTTCGTATCGATGAAGTCCGGCAGCCAAACCCACACAAACAGACCACCGTCGGGATGCGTCCAGCGAATGCCTTCGTCCTTGGGCATGTAGGTCTCAAGTGCGTGCGTCATCGCATCTCGCTTCTCACGGTAGATGGGGCGAATGTCTTCCAGGTGCTTATCCAATCCGTATTCAAGCATGTATCGGGCAGCCAAGTGCTGAGTTAACTTGGATGTGCAAAGATCCGTCGCTTGCTTGGTTCGAACCAGCGCATCCATGATGTCTGCATCCGGCGTAAGCATGATGGCAAGCCGCAGCCCGGCACTAAGAACCTTGGAGAAGGTCACCATCATGATAACGCGGCCTTCCGTATCCATACTATACAGCGAAGGGATGGGCTCTCCCGCGAATCTCAGATGGCCATAAGGATTGTCTTCAAAGACCAGCAGATCCTCACGGCGAGCAATCTCCAAAATTCGCTGGCGCTTCTCGTGCGATAGTGTAATCCCAGTTGGATTCTGGAAATCGGGAATGACGTAGATTCCCTTCATTCGCTTTCCGGCAGCCTTGGACGCAGCGATCTGTTCCTCCAGATGCTCCATGCTCATGCCATCATCTTCGAGACGAACACCAACTGTGTCTATTTGGAACAAGCTGAATGCCTGGACAGCACCGAGATACGTAGGCAATCCACAGAACAACACGTCACCGGGATCGAAAAACGCCTTACACAGCAAATCCAACCCCTGTTGAGACGCCGTTGTCACCAATAGCTGCTCCCGCGTAGCGTTAATATGCTGCGGTTCAAGCCACTGAATGAATGCATCGCGCAGTGTTCGGCTTCCCTCTGTCGTTCCATACTGAAGCACATTGGATGAATTGTTCATCAACTCATCATGGGCGATGGTCGCCAACTCCTCGTTGGGGAATGATTCAGGGGCTGGCAACCCTCCTCCAAGCGAGATGATGTCAGGCTGTTCTGTAAGCTTGAGAAGCTCTCGAATAGCAGACCTCTTGGCTCCAAGAACCCGTTTGGCGAAGTGCTGTTTCATCAGACGCTCCTTGCGTACGTAGTGATGTTCATAGATGTTGAATTGTAAGCAATGGCGCAGAGACCTTCAAAAGAGAAGGCGTGTGAATACAGGAAGAAGTGAGAAGGCAACTGCCGATCCGAGAACGGCTCCTCCTAACACATCAAGCGGGTAATGTTCGCGCACGACAACGCGAGAGAAGGCGATCATGGCGGCCATAACATACACGGTGGTCTGGACCGCCACATAGGGATAGCAATTGAAGACAACCCACGCCAACCCAAACGACGTAGTCGCGTGGCCTGATGGGAACGAGTAGCCGTCAATGCGTGTTCGCAACCGTTCTTCCTTGTCTTCTGTGTTCTCGGGGCGGACACGGCCTGTCATCGTCTTGATCACTCGGAAGATGATGATATTGGCTACAGTCACGAAGAAGCCGATGCCCACATAGCGACGATCCACAGTTCCTCCAAAAATCATTAAGCCCACGGCTAGCGACAGCCAGATATAGCCATCACCGAGGAAAGTTGCGGTCACGAACATGCGATCGAACCTGTTCAGCTTTTGATTTTCTCCGATCGCATGAACCATGCGTCGATCCCAATGAAGCAGCGAATCGAACCAGTCGCTCACTCGTCGCCGAAGCGAAGAACGCAGCGTGCTCACTCTTCTTTTCTCCTCAGGGTTGGAAAGAGAATCACGTCGCGAATTGACGGCGATCCCGTAAACAACATCACGAGACGATCAACGCCAACGCCCATGCCGCCTGCAGGAGGCATACCGTGTTCAATCGCGAACAGGAAGTCTTCATCAATTCGCTGAGCTTCTTCATCTCCGCCCTGGCGTAGTTTCTCTTGCGCGGCGAACCGAGCTCGTTGGTCGATGGGGTCATTGAGTTCCGTGAAGGCATTGGCCAACTCCATACCTGCAGCAAAGAGCTCGAATCGTTCGACTATATTCTCATCATCCGGGCTGCGCTTGGCGAGTGGCGAAATCTCGATGGGATAGTCGGTAATGAATGTCGGCTGAATAAGCGTCTCTTCAACAAAGCGTTCGAACAACACATTGACCGCGTCTCCGATGGTTGCAGGCACAGGATCAATACCTTTGTCAGCAGCCAACTGCATGGCTTCATCCGTCTTCAGAATTGCTGGATCGATGTCCAAAACCGCTGCGACAGCATCCGCCATCTTGATCCTCGGCCAAGGCGTGGCGAAGTCAATCATCTTGCCATCGAAGTCGACTTGAAGCGTTCCTCTCGTGGCATCGAGGCTTTGTGTGACAATGCTTTCTGCCAACGTCATCATGCCATGTACGTCTGTGTAGGCCTGATAGATCTCAAGCATGGTGAATTCTGGATTGTGCTCAGTTGAGGTGCCTTCGTTGCGGAAGCACTTGCCCATCTCGTAGACCCGGTCAATACCTCCGATCATTACGCGCTTCAGATAAAGCTCCAACGCAATGCGTAGATACATATCGATGTCAAGCGCATTGTGGTGGGTCTCAAATGGTCGGGCATGACCACCACTGGCAATAGAGAGCAGAACCGGCGTCTCCACTTCAAGAAATCCCTCACCATCTAGCGTTCTGCGTATCGTGGAGAGAATGCGAGACCGGGCAATAAATGTCTCGCGGACCTCGTCATTGGAAACCAGATCAAGGGCGCGGTGGCGATAGCGAATTTCAACATCTTTGAGCCCATGCCATTTCTCTGGCAAGGGACGAATCGACTTCGATAGCAACACCAGCTTGACGGCGGCAATCGAGAGCTGCCCTCGCTTGGTGCGGAATACTTCTCCCTCTACTGAGACGAAGTCACCTACATCCAGGTGAGACAGCAACGCATAAGCGTCCCCTAGCTTATCAACGGCTGCATAGGCTTGGATCTTGCCTGTTCCATCTTGAATGTCGAGGAACGCAGCCTTTCCCATGCCACGGTGTGCCATGAGCCGACCAGACACTGTCGCAACATACCCAGCGTGTTCTTCGTTCTCTAGCCCAGCAAACCGCTCCGTGATAGGGCCAATGGTCTCGCTCTCAGGAATACGCGCTGGATAGGCGTCAACACCCATCTCTCGCAATGCGGCGAGCTTGTCTAGGCGGGATTGCTTCAATGCATCAGACATGCGAACCCCCGCCTATTTGTTGATGGCAATGACGCGGAATTTGCTCTTACCCCAAGGAAGTTCAATTGTCGCTTGGTCGCCTTCTCGTTTCCCGAGCAACTCCTTGCCTGCTGGAGACGCGACGGAAATCTTCCCGTTCTCAAGATCGACTTCGACAGCACTAACCAACGTGAAGGTCCCTGACTCTTTCATCGTCAGGTTCTGAAGAATAAAGCTCGATCCAATGCCAATCTCATCCTTAGAGATCTGGTCTTCTGGCAAAATCTCAGCCACCTCAAGCACAGATGTGAGTCGTCGAACTTCACGTTCGTAATACTGCTGCTGCGATTGGAGATACATGTATTCCTTGTTCTCACGGAGGTCTCCGCCATTCATCTTGGAGGCCTTGAGCTTCTCAGGAATCTCTTCATACAGAATCTTCTGCGCTTGTTCTTTTTCCTCGAGCATCAATTCATGTCCCTGCTTCGTCAGGAAGATCGTTTCTTTGTTCATGTTCTCTCCTTCACGCTCTCAAGAGCCACCTTCACGGCTTTTGCGAGACTCCGCGTGATCAGAGTCTCTGTAGCCTCTTTACATGTTCTATTGGGCCTGATCACAAGATCTACAGGAGGAAGTCGATGCGCCATTTTCCGAAACGCCTCTCGGATCTTTCTCTTGATCCTATTTCTCTCGACTGCCGAGCCAACCTTGCGTGGTAGGACCATTCCCAATCGCGGTCCCGCTTCTGGCAATAACCTGTCTTTCACTCGCGGGAGATCGCCTTCCTCACGAGGAAGTACGTGTAGTGAAAAATAGCTCCCCTTCCACGCAATGCCCTTACGGAACACGCGAATGAACTCATCCTTCTTTTTGAGTCGCATTGTGGAAGGGAAACGAAAGTCGCCGTCTCCTGCCATGATCGAACTATAGCCGGAAGCGCCGTGTAATTCAATCTTTGCTCTGTTTTCTTATCCTGAGAAACCTCGTAGGGTACACTGTCTATCCAACCATGGAACCCCGACACGTTTTCACCGTTTCTGAGCTAAACACGGCAGCACGAACCACCCTGGAACAGGGGATCGGCAAGGTTTGGGTTCAGGGAGAAGTCTCAGATCTAACGCGAGCGCCTTCTGGCCATCTCTACTTCACGCTGAAGGATGAGAATTCCCAACTGAGTTCTGTGCGTTTTAAGTCGCGAACATCCCTTCTAGCACCCGTCACCGTTGAGCCCGGAACTATGGTTCTAGCGCAGGGAACACTGACTGTGTATGAACCGCGAGGCCGCTACCAATTTATTGTCTCCATCCTTCAACCCATCGGAGCCGGAGCCATCCAGCGCTCCTTCGAACACCTCAAACGGAAGCTCAAAGAAGAGGGCCTGTTCTCGTCTGAGACGAAGTCTCCGTTGCCTCCCATTCCACAAAGCATTGGCATCATCACATCGTCCAAAGGCGCCGCTCTGCGTGATGTTCATTCCGTATTACAGCGGCGATGGCCCCACGTCCGCGTCTTTCTCTTCCCCTCGACAGTTCAGGGAGAATCCGCTCCACAAGAGCTTCGAGACGCATTGGATCGCGCCATTCGTTTCTCCCAATCGACTTACGCGCTCGATGTTCTCATTCTTACTCGTGGTGGTGGAGCTGCCGAAGATCTGGCAGCATTTAACGATGAGGCCTTGGCGCGTAACTTGTATGCCTGTCCTATTCCCGTTATTTCGGCAGTGGGACATGAAATCGACTTCTCCATCTCAGACTTCGTCTCCGATGTTCGCGCCCCAACACCATCCGCTGCCGCTGAGGTCGCTGTCCCTGATCGGTCCGAAGCTCTCAGCGCAGTGACAGAGCGGCTTCACCGCATGCTTCGGCAAACACGGGCCGTCTGGAGAGGCCGACTCGACGAGTTTCGCCTGCGTGCCGATGCGTGCTTGTTGCGCAGCCCACAACGGCGCTTTGAAACGTATGAGCAGAGGCTTGACCTGGAAATTGATGCGGCTATGCGCAACATGGCAGCCTTGTGGAAGGACCGACAGGATTCCGCTCACCACTGGATAGAGATCCTTCGTCTTTCTGATCCATCCTTGCCCCTGCAACGTGGATACTCACTCACGTATCTCCCCGGCAAAGGCCGCCCCATTCGCAGCATCTCGGAACTTCAGGTTGGAGAGTTAATCGAAACGCATTTGGCTGATGGCAGGTTGGTGTCTCACATCAAGGAGGTTTCTCCCAATGAATCTTGAGCAGGAACTGAAACAGCTGGAAGAGATTGCAAAGAAACTCGAATCGGATGAACTCCCATTGGATGAGGCCATCACCTTATTCGAGGGAGGGGTGACGCTCGCTACGTCCATCCGCACAGCCCTGAACGAAGCCAAGATCCGAATCGAAACCGTTGTCGAAACGTCGCGGGATTCATTCACGCTCGAACCATTCGATATCGAATAGGGGGCGCGGCGTTTATGCACCCATGCGCCGCACAATCAGAGAAAAATACCACCTCTCTGGCTAATTCTCCCGGACATCAATACCACTCTGTTATCGACACTTCTTCGAGCAGAGTGCATTCTCTTGGAAATTCCTGCGAATGAGGTGTACTCCCTCCAAATAATCCTGCCGTTGCCTCTTCTGCGCCCGGGACACCAACGCCACTCCTTTTGACGAACAGGCAAGCACGAACCATAATCGAACCCATGAGTACTCAAAGCAAGCCGGTTGATGTACTAATCGTCGGTGCCGGCCCGGCAGGATTGACGGCAGCCATCTACTCGGGAAGAGCTTTGCTATCTACGGTTATTCTTGAGAAGGGGCTTCCGGGAGGTCAGCTCAACGAAACCGACCTCATCGAGAATTGGCCGGGATTTGCAGAAGCCATTTCCGCTCCCGAATTAATGAAACAGATCCGCAAACAGGCTGAGCGGTTTGGTGCGTCCATCGTCCTTGATGATGTCCTTCGCATTGAGCCGGGCACGACTGTCCACAAAGTCATTACGTCTCAAGGAACCTATGAAGCACGAACCATCATCCTTGCCCCAGGATCAAGACCAAAAGAACTACCTGTAGAGAACGCCAAACGCTTGAAGGGAAAAGGTGTCTCTTACTGTGCAACGTGCGACGGATTCTTCTTCCAAGGCAAGAATATCATCCAAATTGGCGCTGGCGATTCGAGTTTAACAGAAGCGCTCTTTCTGACTCGCTTTGTGGATTCGGTAACCATCGTCGTTCGACACCCCAAAGAAGACCCCAAGGCATTCCGAGCATCGGCGATTCTCCAGCAACGCGCCATGGAACATCCCAAGGTTCACTTTTTGTGGAATCAAGTCGTTGATTCAGTAGAAGGCGAAGATCGCGTTGCAAGCGTTCGTCTCCGCGACTTGGAGACAGACGCAGTTGAAGAGATGCCGATTGACGGCGTATTCGTCAACATCGGTCATCTTCCTCTCACGGATATCTTCCGTGGAACCATCGACTTAGACCCCGACGGCTACATCGTGACAGACACGTTCCTCCACACAAACGTTCCCGGTATTTTTGCAGCAGGAGATGCACGAGTGACCGCGAATCAATACGCGCAAGCCATCATTGCAGCTGGCGAAGGGGCGATCGCTGCCATCGAGGCAGAAAAATATCTGGCCGGGTAGATCGGCCTGCTTAAGTTGCCTGGGGAGTGAAGCCTCGCCAACTTAGGAGGCTTGAATTCGGATGCTCATGAGCTCCGATCAAGCGGAGAACCGAATTCAGAAGCTCAACGAACAAATAGGAGGGCGCATGTATCCAGTAATTTCCAAGCTTTTTGAAGACTCCGTAGCTGCAAATGGGCAACGAGTGATGTTGAGAATGCCGATCCCAAAGGAAAGGAAGAAGGGACGAGGCGTTCAGCTTGTTCTTAACGAGATTACGTACGAGCGTATGGGCGAAATGGTGGGACGCTTCTCGGCCGCGCTCTCTGAGCTGGGCATTGAGAAGGGAGATCGTGTCGCACTTATTTCCAAGCCTCGCGCAGCATGGGCAACCAGTTTTTTCTCGATTCTCCGGTGTGGTGCCGTAGTTGTTCCTCTCGATCCTGAACTTCAGAAGGGCGAAATCGAACGAATCTTACGAGAAGCCGAGGTCAAGGGCGTGATCTTCTCTGGCGGCAAGACCGACGACATCCTGTCCGTGCGCGACCAGTTGCCGGGCAAGCCTTTCATCGTTTCCATGGATCGCGTGAAAGACGAGCGCGTGCACTTCCTTGATGCTCTCATTCTTGGCAAGACGCCGCGGCCAAGAACAGAAGTCGATCCGTCTTCGTTGGCCATCTTGATGTACACGTC
>CAZKDW010000039.1:0-10988 GCA_964551625.1 uncultured Thermotogae bacterium
TCTTCTTGATGAGGGCTGGATCGATCGCTACTATGCGGGCATGAATCTCTTGCGCATCTACCTCGTCATCAACACAACCAAGCCTCAGGCACTGCAAACTCTGGTTGCCCTGAAGGTGTGGTGTCAAGAAAATCACATTGAAGCCATTCCTGTGTCTGAACCCGTTGTGAGCGGTGATGAGAACGCGGTTGTTCTCGCATTGGGCGGAGATGGAACTGTGTTGCGCGCCGCCAATTTATTTGCCAATACAGCCAGTCCAATCTTGGGTATCAATCTAGGTAGCCTGGGGTTCCTTACCCAAGCAACGATCCACGATCTCCCAGATGTTATGGACAAACTGCTGGGGGAGCCATTCATGATCGAAGAGCGGATGCGGCTTTCCTACAGCGCCGGCGATATTGCGGGTACGGTGTTGAACGATATCGTCGTCACGGGTGTGAAGGAATCACCGTTCTGCGAAATTGAGTTGTCGTGGGGCGACGGTGTGGTCTCGACCTTTCCCGGTGACGGTGTGATTCTGGCGACAGCTACCGGCTCGACGGCCTACAGCCTGTCAGCTGGAGGGCCAGTCATTGTGCCTCCTGCCGCCTGTATCCTTGCGACCCCGCATGCTGCTCACAAGCTGGGGCTGCGTCCCGTCGTCTTCCCGCCAGAGGAAGTCATTCGCATCATCGTGCGGACGCAGGTGCGCCTGTTTGCTGACGGTGATTACATCTCTAAATTCCCAGCAGGAACAGAGTTTACTGTTCGCCGTGCCGAGGTCCCTACCTATCTCATTCGCTTGGCTAACTCTCCCTCCTTCTTCCATGTGCTCAACGAGAAACTCAATTGGGCAGATGCTGGACCTCGAATTGTTGGTAATTGAGTTCAATTTCTGTTGAGAAGCAGGTTTTCTCCCCTTTCGCCTGTTCGAGTCGCTCGGTATAATTGCGCTGAAATATCGTCTCATTAGGGGTGAACGCGATGGAAAAGAAGGGAACGTATCGCGTAAAAAGCGGTTTGGCTGAAATGCTCAAGGGCGGCGTGATTATGGATGTCACGACTGCCGAGCAGGCGAAGATTGCAGAAACGGCGGGAGCCGTTGCCGTCATGGCCTTAGAGCGTGTGCCTGCCGATATTCGCGCACAGGGCGGTGTCGCCCGCATGGCCGACCCGACCAAAGTTCAAGAGATTATGGCGGCTGTCACGATTCCTGTGATGGCTAAGGTTCGTATTGGACACTTTGTGGAAGCACAGGTTCTGGAATCTCTCGGAGTGGATTACATTGACGAGTCCGAGGTCCTGACGCCAGCTGATCCAGACTATCATGTCAATAAGTGGGGATTCACCATTCCTTTCATTTGTGGTGCGCGCAATCTGGGCGAGGCTTGTCGGCGATTGGCTGAAGGCGCGGCCATGCTTCGCACCAAGGGAGAGCCTGGCACGGGCAATGTCATTGAAGCCGTGCGGCACATGCGAATGATGAATGAACAGATTCGCGAAGTGATCGCAGCTCCTGAAGAAGAATTGATGACCATGGCCAAGGATCTTGGCGCACCGTATCAAATGCTGTTGGCTATCCGTGAGCACGGACGATTGCCTGTTGTAAATTTCGCGGCCGGCGGGATTGCGACGCCGGCAGACGCGGCCTTGATGATGCAGCTTGGCTGTGATGGGATCTTCGTAGGAAGCGGTATCTTCAAGTCGGGCGATCCGGCAACGCGAGCCCGCGCGATTGTGGAAGCAACGACTCATTTCGAAGACGCAGCGAAAATCGCGTCTGTGTCTAAAGGATTGGGCGAGGCTATGTCAGGCATCGCGATTGAAACCATTCCAGAGCACGAGATGATGCAGACCCGCGGGCAGTAGATGAAGATCGGTGTGTTAGCGCTTCAGGGTGCTGTTCGCGAGCATATCGCGAGTCTCCATCGGCTCGGCATCGAATCGCGCATCGTTAAGACAGAGGCAGGGCTGGAAGGCCTTTCTGGTTTGATTCTTCCTGGAGGGGAGTCCACGGCGATTTCGCTTCTGGCTGACGGTGCCTTCTTGTCTCGCTTGCAAGCGCTGGCGAACGCGGGGTTCCCGATATTTGGAACCTGTGCGGGCATGATTTTGCTTGCCTCAGAAATTGAGGGACGCGAGTCTGGATACATTGGTGGTATTGACATTGCCGTTTCTCGAAACGCATCAGGACGGCAAGTGGATAGCTTTGAAACGATCCTTGACATTGAAGACATCGGGAGCGATGTGCCTGCGGTGTTCATTCGAGCCCCCTACATCACTCGTCATGGCCCATCTGTGCGGCCCATGGCCCATTACAACGGACAGTGTGTGATGGCCCGAGAAGCGAACATCCTCGTGGCTAGCTTTCATCCGGAACTCACGGAGGATACACGCGTTCACGAGTATTTTGTTGAGATGGTCAACGAGACAGAAACAGGAACGGAGGCATAGACCATGAAGAGAGTAGCAATTAACGGATTTGGACGAATTGGAAGAGCGTTTTTTCGCCTCGCATTTGGCAACCCGGAAATCGAAATCGTTGCGATTAACGATCCATTCTTCAAGCTAGACATGGCACGCTACTTGCTGATGAATGACTCGGTATATGGCAAGTATGGCAAGACGGTTGAAGTCGCAGATGGCGGACTTACTGTCGATGGAACGACGATCAAGTTCCTTGCAGAGCGTGAACCTGATCAGCTTCCCTGGGGCGAATTGAATATCGATTTGGTCGTTGAGGCCACAGGTGTGTTCCGTGCCTATAGTGGGCCGAAAGGCGCAAGCCGACATATAGGGCGGAGCCAAGCGCGTATTGCTGTCCGTTCCCAGCAAGGGCGAAGGCACAGAGAAGATTCCACAGATTGTCTATGGTGTGAATCATCATCTGATTACTGACCAAGACGTTGTTTCAGCGGCGTCTTGCACAACGAATTCGCTCGTGCCCGTCATGCATGTCTTGGAGAAAGAATTTGACATCTCCCATGCCTTCTTGTCCACGATTCACGGCTATACGGCCGACCAGCAATTGGTGGACGGCATGCATGGTTCGATGTCACGCAGCCGCGCCGCAGCCATCAACATCATCCCCACAACCACGGGAGCGGCCATTGCCACAGAGAAGGTCATTCCGTCTTTGAAAGGCCGAATGGACGGTATCGCGTTCCGTGTGCCTGTTCCAGCGGGGTCAGTGAGTGACATTACCCTGGAAATGAATCAACCTGTCACAGCTAAGGAAGTCAATGCGATGCTCAAGCGCTATGCGGCCAACGAGCTGTCGGGTATTCTCAAGGTGTCTAGCGACCCTCTCGTTTCAACGGACGTCATCGGAGAGTCGCATGCGAGTATTGTGGATCTGACGCAGACAACTGTCGTCGATGAACGCATGCTCAAGGTGGTGGCGTTCTATGACAACGAGTGGGGCTACACCAACCAACTCCTTCGCGTGGCGCTTCAGCTCTAGAATCGCAATCATGGGATGGCGGCTGCCGAAGGCTGTGGCAGCCGCCCTATTCCCTCCGCGCTGTGTGTTATGTTCTCGGGAAATGGCAGAATTGGACATCCTTTGTTCTGTCTGTGCTGACAAGTTGCCCGCGCTTTCTGAAATACGCTGCGAACGGTGTGGCGAGTCTGTCGAAGACCCTTCAGTCGATTTGTGTCTTCGATGTGGAACAACCCTCCATGCTGCCGATTACATCTTGTCGTTGGGTCCCTATCGCAGTGACTGGGGGCGACTCGTGCGCGCCTTCAAATTCGAGCGAGAAATGGCAGTAGGTCGGTGGTTGGGCTCCCGGATGGCCGAAGCGCTCATCGCATCAGATGAGGCGCGAGGCGCCACTGTGATCACTTTTGTCCCGATGACGCAAAAGGATCATCGTTCCCGTGGATTCAACCAAGCTGAGATCCTAGCCCGACTCATTGGCCGGCACTTGCATCTCCCAGTCAAGCGACTCCTGAAAAAGATGCGTGAAACCAGGCTACAGAGTCGGCTATCAGCAACTGAACGAAACACCAACTTGCAGGACGCTTTCCGACTGTTACCATCTGAACACGAGCGTGTCCTTCTCATTGACGACATCTATACAACGGGAGCCACGGTGGAAGAATGCGCTCGCACGTTGAAGAGGGGCGGCGCACAATCCGTCGTCGCAATGACGGTTGCTCGAGCATAAGGAGCCTGCATGCGCGTATCATCGGCCTGTTTGGGTTCTCTGGCCACCAATTGTTATCTCATTGAGCTCGATGCAGGGACCCTGTTGATCGATCCTGCTGAAGAATCTCCGGCCCTTCATTCCCTGATTGACGGCAAATCGATTGATCTTGTTGTGTTGACCCATGGGCACTTCGATCACGTGGGTGGGGCTTGGTCCGTTGCCGGAGCACAAATTGTCATGCACCACGATGACCTTCCCTTTGTTGACCAAGCCTATCCGAACCACGCGGAGATTCACCGGTTTGTCGTGGATGGAGAGGAGCTTCTGCCGGGAGTAGACGTTCTGCATCTACCCGGCCATTCTCCTGGCAGTATTGCCCTGAAAATAGAGGATGCCCTGTTTGTCGGCGACGTTCTGTTCGCTGGATCCATCGGGAGAACCGACCTGCCTAGTGGCTCGATGGCTGTACTGGCAAACTCTCTTAAACGGCTTAAAGCGTTGGATGGAGATTTCGATGTCTATCCAGGACATGGCGATTTCACCACGTTGAATTGTGAGCGCCAAATCAACCCCTATCTCCGAATGATGAGGTGACGATGCCAGGACAACGTGCCGATCTCAGTGAGCTTAAATCTCGATTGGATACCGTTTCCATCATCTCACGCTATGTCACGCTGATCAAGTCAGGCAATGGATTCAAGGCGAAGTGTCCGTTTCACAAAGACGATACCCCCTCGATGACAGTCAGTGCCGAAAAAGGTCTGTGGCATTGCTTCGGCTGTGGTGAAGGTGGGGATGTGATCGGCTTTGTGATGAAGATCGAGCGGCTAACCTTCATCGAAGCCGTTCGCAGGCTGGCAGAAGAAGTGGGCTTGTCGTTTGACTCAGGCGATGATGGCGCACGGGATGAGTTGAGAACCGTGATGACCGATGTCGCCCACTCGTTTGCCAAGAACCTTCGCTTGGATGCCGGAGAGAAGGCACGCGCCTACCTAGTGAGCCGGGGTTATCCTGAGTCCTGTTGGGAAACATATGGTCTCGGCTATGCCCTCCCCGGTTGGAACAATGTGAAACGGACCTTCTCCAGGCAAGGCGAAGAAATCCTTTTAAAACTGGGATTGCTAGTCAAGGGGGACAAGGGCACGTATGATCGATTTCGAGATCGCACCATTTTTCCGATTCTGGATCTATCCGGTCGTCCCGTAGGCTTTGGAGGGCGAACCTTTGACGGAGAGCCTAAGTATCTCAATTCGCCCCAGACGCCGCTGTTCGATAAAGGACGTCTCGTCTATGGCATCTCATGGGCTAGAGAGCGCATGTCAGAAACGCGTGTGGGCGTGCTTGTGGAAGGCTACACGGATGTGCTTAGTCTCCATCAGGCGGATATCACCAACACCGTTGGCAGCATGGGAACCTCTCTTACGCAAGGGCAGGCCGATTTGCTGAAGCGATTTGTCGATGAGGTTGTCATTTGCTATGACCAAGATGCAGCAGGCAGTGCGGCCTCTCTGCGCAGCATGCAGATCCTTCGCAACAATGGATTGGACGTGCGCGTTGCCCAACTCCCTGCGGGAGAGGATCCTGACGGATATGTGCGGACACATGGGGGCGACGCGATGCAGAAAATTCTAGATGAAGCGCTCCCCTTCCATCAGTTTTTCATTGACTCGCTCAAGGCGCGGCACGATGTATCGACGATTCGTGGGAAAGAGCAGCTCCTTGAAGATGCACGTGAGTTCTATGGAGCGATTCGAAGCTCGGCACTGCGTGAGGAGATTGATCGGCAAATCGCAGGGCTTGTTGATCTCTCTGTGGACTCCGTCCGAAAGGAGTTGCCGCGCAAGCCTCGCCTGCGTGATCAAGAGGCGCCGACGACAGGCGCGAAGTCGGAGCACTGGGGCGTTGAGGAGCACATTCTTGCCCTCATGTTACGTGGCGAGATCGCATGGGATGCCATCGACGGGTACGTGTCTCCTGAAGACTTCTCAGAGGTTAATCAAGCCATTGCGCGAGGACTTGCCAGAGGAACGACGGACGTGTCGACCTTGGTGGGGGAGCTGGACGAAGAGGGGGCTCGTCGTGCAAGCTCTTATGCGTTGGCTTCTCTGGGGATTGACGCAGAACAAGCGATACGAGACGCAAAGCGCAGGATGGGGCGTTTGCCAACCATAGAAAAGCGCCTTGCTGTCATTGATCGAGAAATTGCTACCAGCGGAGCAGCTGAGGATTGGAATCGGTGGGAAGAACTGCAAAAAGAGAAAAAAGAGTTGCGCATTGCCCTAACACGTGTGGTGGACGCGCAACGAAAGGGGATCTATGAGCAGCAAGGCCAAGAAGAAAGATCCGAAAGCGAAGCCGCTTAGTGATAGCAGTGTCCCCGAGAGCTTGAAGGAAGAGAAAGACGCAGCTACGGAAGAGAAGCCAGTGAATGCGAAGGCCGATCTGGCTAAGGATCCCGAAGCGAAGAAGCTGGCAGCTGCAGAGAAAGACGATCTTACAGATCCCGAAGATCTGCTCGAGGATGACGAGGATGACGACGAGCCTACAGAAGAGGCGAAGCCGGAATCGAGAGTCGTAAAACGAGCGAGGCAGGACTGGATCAATGGTAAGCCTGGCTCGAAGCGTGAGGATCCCGTCAAGACCTACCTCCGGGAAATTGGGAAGGTGCCCCTGTTGACCAAGGAGGGCGAGGTCGTGCTCGCCAAGGCAATGGAGATCGGCTCCTATGCTGATCTGTCCATTGCTGTATTCGTCGGGAAAGAAGCGGCAGACACTCTGAAGCAATCTAACGATCTGTCCGACCTTGGAAAGACGCAATATGAGGACCTTGTAGCGAAGGGTGAAGATGCAGCTGAACTGATGATTTCATCAGCATTTGAAGAGAAGTTGGGCGACGAGCTCCCTACAACAACGGATCGTGCAGAGCTGGACCAATTGATTGCAGCAGGGACTGTAGCTCGAGAGAAGCTGACGATCTCGAACCTACGGCTGGTTGTGTCGATCGCCAAACGCTATATGAATCGCGGTTTGTCGTTCCTTGACTTGATTCAAGAAGGGAACATGGGGTTGATGAAGGCCGTGGAGAAGTTCGATTTCTCCCGCGGCTACAAGTTCTCAACCTATGCAACCTGGTGGATTCGTCAGGCCATCACACGGGCCATTGCGGATCAATCGCGCACGATCCGCGTGCCCGTTCACATGATCGAGACTGTGCGGGAGCTCAACCGCGTCAAGCGCGAGTACATCCAATCGCATGGCTCGGCTCCGACACTTGAAGACCTGTCGAAACTGACCGGGATGTCGATTGACAAGATCAAGAAGGTGGAGTCTGTGTCGCAGTACACAGCATCTCTTGAGCGTCCGTTTGGTGAAGAGGACGAAGATACACTCGGAGATTTCATCGAAGATCCATCGTCTCCTTCTCCGACCAAAGAGACGTTCCGCATGTTTCTCAAGGAGCAACTGGCACGCGCGCTGGATCAACTGGATGAGCGTGAGCGCGAAATCCTCAAGCTGAGATACGGCCTTGATGATGGACATCCGCGAACATTGAAAGACGTGTCGCTCAAGTTCAACATCACCCGCGAACGCGTCCGGCAGATTGAGATCAAAGCGATTGAGAAACTGAAACATCCGTCGCGCCGGGCTGAGCTGAAACGCTTCCGCGAGCTTCTGCTGGCAGAGGATTAGTCGAATGGAGTCGCAACAAGCCCGAACCCCGGTGCTTGTCATTCTTGGGCCCACGGCGTCGGGGAAGACGGCTGTTGCCATCGAACTTGCGCGTCGCGTAGACGGCGAAGTGATCTCAGCAGATTCGAGAGCATTCTTCGCAGGCTTGGACATTGTGACAGACAAGCCGCTGGCCAGTGAACGGGGAGAGATTCACCATCACCTGATTGATTGCGTGCCGATTACCGGTTCCTATGATGCGATGGCCTTCCGGACGGACGTTGCGCGTTTGCTCCCACAGATTCGCGATCGCCATTGCCGCCCTATCATTGCTGGTGGGGGAACGCTATATTTGGGCGCAATCCTTCGCGGGTTGTTCGAAGGTCCAGAGAAAAACGAAGCATTGCGGGCGACCTTGAGCGCGCGGGCTAACAACGATCTATTCCACGAATTGACGTCAGTCGATCCCTCAGCCGCAGCGAAAATCCATCCTAATGATCGGCTTCGACTTACTCGGGCGTTAGAGGTTTATCACATCACAGGCAGGCCGATGAGCGAGTGGCAGAAAGAAGCCAAGCCCTTGCCAGAGAACTTCCTGGTTGTCGGGCTATCGCGCGCGCGGACACAGCATCGTGCCGCTATTGAAACACGAATTCGATCGATGCTGGATCGTGGTTTGATCGATGAGATCGCGCGACTGCGGAACGAAGGGCTGACGCCAGATGTGCAGGCCTATCGGACGATTGGTGTGCCGGAGGCATTCGAGGTCTTAGAGGGCAGAATCTCTCAGGAGGCATTCGTCTCTATCGTTACGGCGAGAACGTGGCAGCTTGTGCGTCGCCAGATGGCTTGGTTTCGTCGCGACAAGGCTGTGCATTGGATGGACGGCACTGGGCGTACGTCCAAGGATATAGCGGATGACATTCTCTCAATGGACATTGCTGCAATAGACAGATCAGAGGACAGTCTGTGACTCGGTCTCAAGCATGGATCCTTACATCTGCTCAGCAACGAGCCTTGGATGAAGCATCTGTTTTGGAAGGAACGTCGGCGGAAACGCTGATGGAGTCCGCGGGGGCACATGCAGCAAAGTGGATGCTGGCAAACCTGCACCCGGAAGCTGCTGTCGTTCTGGCAGGGCCTGGCGGAAACGGAGGCGATGCCTTTGTTGTCGCACGCCATCTTCTGCAGGCAGGAGTACGGGTTCAGACGATCTCTCGCAACGACATCGAATCGTCTTCCTCTTTGACCCAGCTCATGGCGCGTCGGCTGATGGATCTGAATGGATCGATCCGCGTTATTCCCTTGGAGCCAGCCGCTCTAGAAGAAGCGCTGAAGACGGCTGACTGCGTGATTGATGGGTTATTCGGAAGTGGGCTGTCGCGGCCGTTGGAGGGCGAGGATGCCGTGATCTGCCAGTCGATCAATCAAAGTAATGCTGTGACGGTCAGCCTTGATGTCCCTTCAGGCGTTGCGTCGGACGTCGGCGACCTATGGATGCCTGCAGTACGAGCCGATATTACGCTGGCCATGGCCTTCCATAAGCCGTGCCATTGGCTCCATCCCGCAGCTGAATTCTGCGGCGATGTACACATCGTAGCCGTGGACTATCCCCAGGCGATGCTTGATCGCGTGGCTCCGATGGCGATGGTTCCAAACAGAGAATCCATTGCAGCCATGCTGCCCAAACGCCGGCCGACGGGTCACAAGGGCACGTTTGGCCGCGTACTCATCATTGCCGGGTCGCAGGGGATGACGGGAGCCGCCATTCTCTGTGCACGCGGCGCCTTGCGTGCGGGTGCGGGGTTGGTCACTGTGGCGCTGCCTGAGGCGATTGCCCAAGTGATCCAGACAGCCGTCCCGGAAGCGATCACATTGCTCCTGCCGGATGAGAGAAGCAGTGTCTCTGGGCGAGATTTTTCCCAAGGGCTGTTGTCTGCAATGGCAGACACCGACGTAATCGCCATGGGTCCCGGTCTCGGGCGTGCCCCAGACACACTGGAATGGGTGCGGATGATTCTCGAAGCATCTGAGAGCAAGTTGGTTATCGATGCCGATGCCATCCATGCCCTGGTGGGAGCAGACGATGTTTGGACAGCCATTGCCGGCCGATCTGTCCTGACGCCGCATCCCGGAGAATTTGCGGCGCTGGTGGGATCGACGGCAGGTGCCGTCGACCTCGCTCGGCTGGATCTTGCAGAGACCTTCGTCTCCAAGCATGCCACGCACCTCGTGCTCAAGGGACGTCCGACTGTGATTGGATCGCCGAATCAATCCATGATTGTGAATCCTACTGGGAACACAGGGCTGGCAACGGGCGGATCCGGCGATGTGCTGACAGGGCTGCTAGCAGGCCTGATTGCTGGCGGAAGTTCACTTTCTGATGCAGCCATTACCGCACCTTACATCCATGGGTGGATTGCCGATCGCTGGGCCACTACCTATTCTGAACGATCGCTAACGCCTTCCGATATACTTGACGATCTCCCGCGAGTGTTGAAGGAGCTAGAATCATGAAGTGGATGGATAGCCATGCCCATCTTGATGATCGAGCATTTGATGTTGACCGCGCTTCTGTGATTGCGCGTTGCGCTGAAGAAGACATGGGAATCCTGTCTATCGGGACTTCTCTTGCGTCGAGCCGTGCAGCTGTTCGATTGGCGAAACGGTATCGAACTATGTGGGCGACTGTCGGCGTTCATCCTCACAGTGCGAAATCTGTGGACGCGGCGACAATCATGGAGTTGCGAGAAATGGCGCAAGAGAACCTGGTCGTAGGCATTGGAGAAATCGGACTTGACTACTACCGAGATCTGTCTCCGCGAGACCGCCAGCGCGCGGTCTTTTCGCAACAGCTTAATCTTGCCGCAGAACTCAAACTGCCGGTTTGCCTGCATAATCGCGAGTCAACGGAGGATCTTCTTGCCATTCTGAAGGAGAAGGCGCCGTCGCATCGAGGCGTCATCCATTCGTTTCTTGGTGATCGATCATTGGCCGACCAATTCCTGTCGTTGGGGTTTCATCTTGGAGTCGGGGGACCGCTTACCTATCCTAAGAACGGGGCCTTGCGTGAGGCTGTGAAACACGTGCCACTTAATCGCATTCTATTGGAAACCGATTGCCCCTATCTTACACCCGTTCCCTATCGAGGACGACGCAATGAGCCGATGTACGTGACCTACGTTG